>JAUXXN010000024.1 GCA_030684755.1 Hydrogenophaga sp. | reverse complement strand
TCGTTGGACAAGTTGCCCGCAGCCCGTTCGCAGGCGTTGAGCAGGGAGGCCAAGTCGCGCCAGCGGCCTTCGGATTTCGCTTGGGCGCGGCTGAGTTCGGTGAGCACCCAGGTGTTGGGGTCAGGCAGGGCTCTGGCCAGTTCGGCGTCTTGCGGGGTGGCGCTTTGGGCCAGTTTGGCTAGGCGCGAGCGCAGGGTGTGGACCACCCAGGCCAGCGAGCGGGGGTTGTCGCGGTCGAGCACCAGCAGGTCGATCAGGGCCACCATGTCGCGCCGCTGTTGGTACATGGCGTGGAAGGTGATGGTGCTGTCAAACAGCGCCACCACCGACTCGAAGCCCACGGCGTCTTGCAGGCAGTCGTGTTCCAGCCCAAGCATCAGGGCGCGTGAGAGGGTGATGAGGCGCTCGATATGGCGACCAATCGAGAGCAGACGCCACCCGTCGTCGCGCACCATGCGGTCGGTTTGTGAACCGGTGATGGCGGCCAGCAGTTCGCTGGCGTTTTGCAGTGCGCTCAAGGCTTCTGCGGTGGCGTATTCGGCGTCGGTGGAGAGGGCTTTGCAGTCTCGGGCGAACTCGGCTTCGGTGCGCTCGATGAGGTTCCAGTGTTCTTGCGACAGGCGTTCGCGCACTTTGGAGGCAGAGGCTTTGAGTGCGCGCAAATTGAAGCCCACGCTGAACGATTGCGCGGCCTGCGGGCTGCCGGGCGGGGGCGACAGCGCGGCCATGAGGCTGCGCGCAAACACGCGTGGTGACAGCGCGGCATCGGGCACGTCGGGCAGCACCAGCGAGTGTTCGCGTGCGGTGGCCGACAGCCAGGCCATGAGCGCGGGCGAGTTGGGTTCTTCGCCGCCCAGGTGGTTGAGCACGATTTGCGCCAATCGCAGGCTGTTTTCGGTGCGTTCGGTGTAGCGGCCAAGCCAAAACAGGTTTTCGGCGGCGCGGCTGGTGACGGAGCGTTTTTGGGTGGCAATGGTCAGCGTGCTGGGGGCCGATTGCAGCAGGCTGGTGCGGTCTACCGCGCCTTCGGTGAGCACCCAGCAGTCGGCGCTGCTGCCGCCACGCTGCA
>JAUXXN010000671.1 GCA_030684755.1 Hydrogenophaga sp. | reverse complement strand
CTGATGAGACGTAAGAAATATAGCTAGCCACATGGGTGTTACCACGGATGATCAATCCTTCAGGCAACTTGGATTGGTACCTTATGACGGTATCTTCCAGATCCAGCTCGGAATTTCCGTTAACGTCGTGAAAAAGCAACCACCCTTTTTGCCAGTCACCCTGGGCATCGCAAGCGTCGATTGAACTGGCCACGCACACAACCACCCTGCCATGCCTTCGCTTGATAGCCTCGCTGCGCGCCATGGACATCCATGAAGAAAACTCTTCGGCAGTGTTGCGAACCTGCAAAGGAAAAAACATCGCACGAAGTGCAGGCACCGCAGCCAAGCTCAAAACAGACGCAATCGTTAAAACCGTTAACAGCTCTACAAGAGACCATCCCCGCTGAATATATGGCATAAGTCATTCCCTGAAATTGTGATTGACAGGGTTTGATATCTATCGCTTTTTTCATGACCCATCCACCCTGTTTTATATTGCTATTTAAACACCCTATCGACACAGGTTTACCGGCGACTTGCAAAAACTTTGAACCTCAGCGCGCATGGCCCGCCGTTGATCGACTTTTTCGGGCCACTGGTCAGCGCCTCACCCAGCATGGGCATGAAGCTTGTGACACTTTGGGTGATCAAGCTTGCTTGCTGCTCTAGCTTTCATAACCTGCACACACCGATCATGATGTCTTGCTTTGTATATTCTTGTGGTGGTTCAAAAAAGCAAACAGCTTATACCGAACGTGGATTCACGTTGATTGAGCTGATGATTGTGGTTGCAGTAATCGGCATACTGTCCGCTATTGCCTATCCTTCCTATACCCAATACGTCATTCGCGGTTACCGCGTATCAGCACAAACACAAATGCTGGACATTGCCAACCGTCAGCAACAATTTTTTATTGCTAACCGTATCTACGCCACAAAAGATCAAATCGAAACCAATGGATTCCGGTTAGAAACCGATCTGGCCAAACGATATGACTACACCATAACACTCGGCACGGCCGCTGTTCCTTCTTACACGATTCAATTCACAGCCAAAAGCAACCAGCTCAACGATGGCAACCTCACGCTGGACAGCACCGGTACAAAGACGCCAGCCAACAAATGGAACCGATGATTCAAAACCACCTCTTTGAATTTTTATCATGAGGAAACCTGAATCCCTAATTCGGCAGTCAGGCAGCAGTCTGATTGAAATATTGGTCACCATCTTGATCATGACGGTTGGATTTCTGGGTCTAGCAGGCTTCATGGTGCAACAGCAACGCCAAGACATTGACTCGTACCAGCGGGCGCAAGCCTTGCTGTTGCTCAATGACATGTCGCAGCGCTTGCAGTCGAACCGCGCCAATGCCAACAACTATGTCACGGGGACAGTAAGCCCGCTCGGTATTGGCATGACCTGCGCCACAACGGCAACGACCATTGCGCAACAAGACTTGAACGCCTGGTGCAGAGGCTTACAAGGCGCTGCCGAAACCCTGGGAACCCAGTCTGTCGGCGCCATGGTGGGGGCCAGGGGCTGCGTTGAGTCAACAGGCCCGCAACAATTCGCCATCACAGTAGCTTGGCAAGGTATGTCCCCCATTTCTGCGCCTGCGTCACTGTGCGGAGCAGATCTCTACAACGGGCCTACTGGCTCACCCTGTGTCAACGACCTGTGCCGACGAACCGTGACGACACTGGTTCGCATTGGCAGCTTGGCACCCTGAACAGGGGTTTCCATCATGTTTCAAGCAAATTTTCGCCGTCAATGGCACCGCCTACAACCACAGTCCAGCAAACACAGTCGAGGTTTAACACTGATCGAATTGATGGTATCCATCGCCATTGGCCTCGTTCTGGTGTTAAGCATGCTGGTGCTGTACATCAATATTGCACGCAACCAATCACAATTGAGCAATTCAGGCCGTCAAGTTGAAAATGGCAAATTTGCTTTGCAGCTTTTGCAAGAAGACCTTCGCCATGCCGGGTTTTGGGGTGACTACCTTCCGCGCTACGACGACAAAGGTTTGCCCACCCCTGCAGATGTTCCAAACGCACTGCCCAACCCTTGCCTGAGCTATTCGGCGGCCAATTGGAATGCCGACTACATACGAAACTTAATGGGCATTGCTGTTCAAGGCTACGACGCGGTACCCGCAGATTGCAGCACCTTGCTGACCAACAAAGCCAATAATACCGACATACTCTTGATCAGGCATGTTGAAAACTGCACCACGGGGCAACCCAATTGTGATGCAGAAATTGCAGGCCGCTTGTATTTTCAAAGTTCTCGTTGCTCAACTGAAATAGCCAGCGGCAACCGTTTCATTCTGAACACGACCGGATTAACGCTCAAATCCAATATCAATTGTCCAGCCGTGTCACCGGCAACGGATACCACAGCTGCGAAGCACAGGTTTATTTCTCACTTTTACCATGTGCGCGATTTTTCAGTGACCTCCGGCGATGGCATTCCCACCCTGATGCGCAGCACCTTCAATCTGAGTGGATCAACCTTGGCTTTCCAGCCGCCTCAACCCCTTATTGAGGGAATTCAAGGCTTCAGGGTGGAGTACGGCATTGACAACCTAGGCAGCAACGGCGCTGCTGTGAGTTACGCGGGCACAGTCAACCGTGGTGACGGCACGCCCGATGTTTACATCACCTGCCCCAAGGCCGGTGGCACAGCTTGCGACGTGAACGACATGTTCAATGTGGTCAGCGCACGCATACACGTTTTGGCCCGAAACTTGGAGCCCACACCCGGACATACCGACACCAAAAAATACATTTTGGCAGGTGTCGAGTATGGGCCATTCAACGACGCCTTTGTTCGGCGCGTGTACAGCACCACCGTCAGGCTGATGAACCCTGCGGGCCGGAGAGAGCCATGAGAGCACAACCCAAAGGACAAACCCGGCTGCAACCGGTGGGCAGTCAACCCCACCAACGCGGCGCCACCTTGATCGTCTCGGTCATTGTGCTCATGCTCATCACCATGACCGTTGTTTCCGCATTTCGGGTATCCAAGAGCCATACGCAGGCCGTCGCCAATATGCAATTCAAAGACGAAGCGCTGGCCGCCGCCAATATTGTTTTGGAAGATGTGATCAGTTTGCCCAATGTTGAAACGCTTGTCGGTTCTGATGGCACGGTTCCTGTTCGTTTTGTGGATATCAACCGTGATGGTGTGAATGATCTGCAAATAGCCTTGGCAGTGCCTCGTTGTGTCCGCGTAGAGCCCAGCGGGTCCAGCGGGGAAGAAAACCTGTCGGGTGTTGAGTCCAACGTGGCTAACACAGGGCAAACGTATGTGTTGTGGGAAATTCAAGCCGATGTCACCGACACCGCCACCGGGGCCAACGTGTCGGTGGTTCAGGGCTTTAGGCAACAGGTTGGCACCATTCCAGCCAGTTGCAATTGATGAAAAACAGGAGAAAACTTATGTTTAACTGGAAACGCATCCTTTGGACCTCTCTGGCCCCTTTGGCCATGACGGTCTGCATGCCAGTTGCTGCAGAGGATATTGATCTTTTCGTGGGGGTTGACCAAAGCAGCAACTCTGCTTCTAACGTGCTGTTTGTACTGGACAATGGCGCCAACTGGGCATCCAACGAAAACGACAGATTCTGCAATATTAGCGACACAGGGGAAGTACGAACCGACGGGTCTGGTGCCACATCGAATGACACCTTCCTTAACAAGACCAGCGCTGCGATTCAACAGTGTGCTTTGTATTCTGCCATCAAAGATATTAAGATCGATGTAGGCGATTCCTTGCGGATCGGAGTGATTGGTTTCAACGCCACAGGTGTACCGACTTACGACCCAGCAACAAATACTATTCGAACAGATTTCTGCACAGGCGGCAATGGTGGCTGCGTGATGATGCCATTTACTTTGCTGAATACTGAGACCAAACCTCGTATTCTCAACTGGATACGACAACTCAGCAAAGCAAACAATGCAGGCATCAATATTTCAACAAACAACCGCAACAACGGTGCAGCCATGCAAGAAGCATGGGCATATTACCAAGGGAAAACAGGTATCTCAGGCCGTTCTTACGCGACCAATGGTTCACAGATGAACACCTGTGGTGGTGGCAATTACGTGATTTTCGTGGGCAACGCTTACGGCAACAATTCTGTACCCAGCGACCAGACCAACGATAACTCACCACGCAGGCCCCTTCTGGGCCTGTCAAGTACCGCAAGCATGAACGCCGACCCTGTCGCACTAGACTCAGAGAAAGCCGCGTTAACGGGCAGTGTCACCACCAGCTGCCCCAGGGGGGGCACAGAAAGTGCTCGAACACTCAATTTAGGCAGCTTAGGCGAGGGTAATGGAGTTTTTGCTATCCATTGGGCTGGCTACATGCGCCGCCAAGGCATCAAAAGTTATGCCGTGGGTATCACCGGGCCAGACTGCCGCCCATCTTACCCGGGTCACCTCAGTACACTTGCCAGTAAAGGTGGTGGCAAATACTTTGAAAGCGACAATTTCGCAGATTTAAAAGTAGCTTTCTCCACGATTCTGGATGAAATAACCGCTGTCAACGGTGTGTTTGCATCGGCCAGTCTGCCAGTCAGCGTAAACACCCAGGGCACTTACTTAAACCAGGTGTTCGTGGGTATGTTCCGACCCCAGCCCGACAAAACCCCACGCTGGATGGGCAATCTGAAGCAATACAAATTCAAAGCCATTCAATCGGGTGGTGGTTATGATCTCAAACTGGTCGGTGCCGACGATTTGTCTGCCATCAACTCCAACACCGGTTTTATCACCCAGTGCGCCCGCAGTTTCTGGGGCCCTGCAACCAAACCTGCAACCGACTATTGGAGCTACGCTGGCGCCTCATTGGGCACCTGCACCACTTTGGATACAGCAGGTCAGTCTGACTACCCCGACGGCGATGTGGTGGAAAAGGGTGCTGCTGGTTACCGCTTGCGCTTAGGTGGCCAGACACCTGCCACGCGCGCTGTTAAAACTTGCACCGGCACGCCATGCACCACACTGGCTGACTTCAACACAACAACCTCTGGTTTATCCAGCGACTTGGTCAACTGGATTCGGGGACAAGATGTGAAGGACGAGAACGGCAACAGCAACACCACCGAAATGCGCCCATCTGTCCATGGTGATGTGGTGCACTCTCGCCCCGTGGCGGTGGACTATGGCGGCACCACGGGCGTGGTGGTTTTTTACGGCACCAACGATGGCATGTTGCGCGCCATCAACGGCAACCAAAGTGGAACCGGTGCGGGTAATGAACTTTGGGCTTTCGTCGCGCCCGAGCACGCGAGTCGCTTCGCTCGCATTTATGACAACGACGTAAAAATTGACTTCCCGTCATTAAACAATCCGGCCACACAAAAACCCTACTTCTTTGACGGCCCCGTGACAGCCCACAAAGATGGCAGCACGGTCTGGATTTTTGCAACCCAACGCCGTGGCGGTCGGATGGTTTATGCCTTCAATGTGTCTACACCGGCTTCACCCAGCATCAAATGGCGCGCTGGCTGCACCGGAAGCACCGATGCTTCGTGCACATCTACCGACTTCGCGGGCATAGGCCAGACATGGTCATCACCGCGTGTTATCCGCACACAGGCCGAGGGAAGCACCACCCCCCTGCTGATTTTTGGCGGCGGTTACGACACCTGCGATGACACCGACAACGGCACCACCAACAACAGTTGCACAGCGCCCAAGGGCAACCAGGTTTATGTGTTGAACGCAGACACCGGTGCGCTGGTGAAAAAGTTCGACACGCTGCGCAGTGTGGTGGGTGATGTGACGGTTGTGCGCAATGCGTCTGGATTGGCCGAATACGGGTATGCCGCTGATATGGGTGGAAACGTGTACCGCATCAAAATGACGGGAGCAAACACGTCCGACTGGAGCATCACCCGCATTGCTGCGTTGGGACGCAATACCGTGCCTGCAAGCTCCACCGACGGCGCCAGCGCGCGCAAATTTATGTATGGCCCCGAAGTGGTTGTGGTGCCCACGCGAGGGTACAACGCTGTGCTGCTGGGATCGGGTGACCGTGAACACCCGCTGCCCACCAACACCGCCACAGCGGCTGTTCAAAATTATTTCTATATGCTGATGGACAAGCCGACGGTTGCCAGTTGGTTGACCGATGAAAGTACTGCCTGCGGTGGAACAGGCGTTTTGTGCCATGCGTCTTTGCTGAACATCGAAGCCACCAGCACGGCCACGGTGCCAGCAAACCTGGATGGAAAGAAAGGCTGGAGGATGCAACTTCGCTCTCAAGAGCAGGTGGTGACCTCTGCCGTTGCGCTGTTTGGCGAAGTAACGTTCAGCACCCACCAGCCCGTAGCGACCAGCACCACAAGTTGCACCAACAGCTTGGGCACTGCTCGGGTTTATAACGTGTCTTACTTGAACGCGGCGCCCCCACCGGGTGAGGAGCGCGGTAAAACCATCTCAGGTGGTGGATTGCCTCCCTCGCCTGTTGCAGGCTTGGTTACCGTGGACAAGCCTGGCGGTGGTCAGATGACTGTGCCCTTCATCATTGGTGCAACACCTGACTCACCGCTTGAGGTGAAATTGAAAGATAAAAGCAGCACGGCCAGCGGCAACAAGGAACGTATTTATTGGTACATCCAAAAATGACGGCTTGCAGTTTCTTGGCACCCCCCGCCAACAAAATCACCGGAAGCTCGAAACCATTGCGAGGCTCCAGTCGGCAAACCGGGTTAACGCTGATCGAATTGATGGTGGTGGTGGCGGTATCAGCCATCCTGATTGCTGTTGCAGCGCCCAACCTCACCGACATGGCCACCTCAGCCAAACTCAATTCCATCAGTGACCGTTGGATGGCCGCAGCAAACTTGGCACGCAGTGAAGCCATCAAGCGCAATCGTTTGGTGACCCTGTGCGCATCAACAGATGGCAGCACATGCGCCACGGCGGGTGGCGCCCAAGTGTGGGCCTCTGGCTGGTTGATCGGGCACACCGTGGCAGGCACCTGGACGGTGATTGAGCAAGAAGCAGCCTTGGCCTCTGGGTACCGCCTGGAAGTTGCTTCTGGTGGAACGCCCATTTATTCTGTGGTGTTTCAACCCACGGGGGTGGACAGCACCACGGCAACGGCCATGGTTTGTCGTTCAAAACCATCAGGCAACCTACAGCAGCGCACCATTGATCTGTCCATTACAGGGCGCACGCAATTGAGCAAAGCGCCCAGAACCACAGCCTGCCCAACGTCCTGAGCCTCTTGAGGCCTCGGCAACCGTCAATGCAAAAGCTTGTCATTGAGGGTAAAACCCTTGCCAAGTTCGCATGGCGCATTGGGTTATGGGCTCCTTCCACTTCAAAGTAATTTGCAAAACCATGCACCAGTTCATGGATACCGCGCTGACATCCGCTGGCGAAGCCACGGGTCTGTCTGAACCCAACCCCCGCGTAGGCTGCGTGCTCACAACGGCCAACGGTGAAACCATCGGAATGGGCCACACCCAGCAAGCCGGTGGCCCGCACGCCGAGGTCATGGCTTTGCGCGCTGCGCAGGGAGCGGGTGCCGACGTTCGCGGCGCCACGGCCTACGTCACCCTAGAGCCCTGTTCACACCATGGCCGCACACCGCCGTGTTGCGACGCGCTTGTGGCGGCTGGTGTGGGCCGCGTGGTCATCGCTGTGCTGGACCCGAACCCTTTGGTCAGTGGCCGTGGCGCAGAGCGGCTGAGGGCTGCGGGCGTGGTTGTGGATGTGCTCCCCTCTGACAGTGCGCAGGCCCGTGCGGCGCGCGAACTGAACATCGGGTTTTTCAGCCGCATGATCCGCCAAACGCCCTGGGTGCGCATGAAGATGGCGGCGTCGCTGGATGGCGTGACGGCGCTGAACAACGGCGTGAGCCAGTGGATCACGGGCGAAGCCGCTCGGGCCGACGGCCATGCCTGGCGCGCACGCGCTGGCGCGGTGTTGACCGGCATTGGCACCGTGCTGGAAGACGACCCCATGCTGGATGTGCGCCTGGTGGCCACGGGCCGACAACCACATTTGGTGGTCGTAGACAGCCGGTTAGAGACACCGCTGCATGCGCGGCTGTTCGGCACGCCAGCCAACGGCCAAGCGCGCCAAGTGTGGATTTACTGCGCTGAGAGCAACCCAAGCAAACAGGCCGCCCTGGAAGCCCTGGGGGCTCAGGTGGTTCACCTGCCCAGCCCTTCGGGCAAGGTGGACTTGCGCGCTCTGCTGCTGGACTTGGCCCGGCGCGAGGTTAATGAACTGCACCTGGAGGCTGGCCACAAGCTCAATGGCTCGTTTCTGCGCGAGGGATTGATGGACGAGTGCTTGGTGTATTTGGCGCCCAAACTGCTGGGCCAGGGTGCGGGTTTGTCCAACTTCGGACCGCTGACGGCCTTGCAAGATGGCGTGTCGCTGCGCTTTCACGCGGTGGACCGGGTGGGCGACGACCTGCGCATCGTGGTCCGGATGGAGGGGCGAGACGGGTTTTTGCATGCGGGTTGACTGGGGTGGTCTGAAACCCTGCCAAAATACGCGCCTATGTTTACCGGCATCATCACCGGCGTGGGGCGCATCGCCGCCCTCCACGCTCTGGGCAGCTCATTGGACCATGGCAGGCGACTCACCCTAGAGGCGCCGCCAGGCTACCTCGACGACGTTGGGCTGGGCGACAGCATTGCTCTCAACGGCGCGTGCATGACGGTCACCTCGCTGGACCTGCCCCAGCGCCACTTCACCATCGACATTTCTGCTGAATCGTTGGCTCGCACCACGGGTCTGGCCGATACCGGTCGGCGCATCAACTTGGAAAAAGCCTTGCGCGCACACGACCGCCTGGGCGGACACATTGTGTCGGGCCATGTGGACGGTGTGGGCACGGTGACGCGGTTTGAGCAGGTGGGCGAAAGCTGGGAACTGTGCGTGCTGGCGCCGCCCGAGCTGGGCAAATACCTGGCTTACAAGGGCTCCATCACGGTCAACGGCGTGAGCCTGACCGTGAACCGCATCAGCGACAGCGCACAAGGCTGTGAATTCAGCATCAACCTTATTCCCCACACGGTAGAAA
>JAUXXN010000669.1 GCA_030684755.1 Hydrogenophaga sp. | reverse complement strand
TGACCTGCAGGCGCGCGAGATCACCCCGCTGCGCAACACCTACGACCACGTCGCCCGCCACATTGGCGACAAGGTGGCCTCGCGCTACCAGGAGGCGACCTATGGCGCGCAGCCGATGGTGAACTTCCACTACCACCCCACCTGGGACCCGGAACATGCGTTGTTTGACGCCAGTCGGTCCAAGATCGTGCTGGCCGACTGGTATGTGCTCAAGGACCCTCGCCAGTTCTATTACGCGACCTGGACCATGACCCGCGCCAAGCAGCAGGACGCGATGGAGTCGAACTTTCAGTTCGTTGAGCAGCGCGGCATGCTGTCCATGATGTCCGATGCCCTGCGCGAGAAGACGCTGGACGTTTTGATGCCGCTGCGCCACGCAGCCTGGGGCGCCAACATGAACAACGCGTCCATCTGCGCCTACGGCTACGGCACAGCGTTCACGGCCCCAGCCATGTTCCACGCCATGGACAACCTGGGCGTGGCCCAGTACCTGACCCGTCTGGGCCTCGCGATGGGCGATGCGCAGACGCTGGACGTCGGCAAGCAGCGCTGGCTGGACGCGCCCGAGTGGCAAGGCCTGCGCCGCTTGGTCGAAGACACGCTGGTGGTCCAAGACCCGTTCGAGCTGTTCGTCGCCCAAAACCTGGCCATCGACGGCCTGCTGTATCCGCTGGTCTACGGCGCCTTCGTGGACGACCACGTCGCGCTGCAAGGCGGCACAGCGGTGGCCATGCTGACCAGCTTCATGCCCGAGTGGCATGCCGAAACGGCGCGCTGGATCGACGCACTGGTGAAGGTGGCTGCGGCCGAGTCCGATGCCAACCGCGCCCTGATCTCGCAGTGGGTGACCCACTGGTCGGACCGCGCACACGCCGCGCTGACACCGGTGACTGAACTCGCGCTGGGTGACCAGGGCCCCGTGGCTCTGGGCGAGGCGTTGGACCAACTCAGGGTCCGCTGCAAAAAAGCCGGACTCGCACTCTGACACCCACCCACCAGGAAGCCCCATGTCCAACGTATTCATCGCCTTTCAGCACAACGAAGAGTCCCGCCCGGTGATCGACGCCATCGTGGCCGACAACCCCGGCGCCCAGGTCGTGCACTCGCCCGGTCTGGTCAAGATCGACGCGCCCAACAGCCTGACGATCCGCCGCTCGACCATCGAGGAACAGACCGGCCAGCCGTACGACCTGCAAGCCATTCACATCAACCTCGTCACGCTCTCGGGCCACATCGACGAAGACGACGACCAGCTCACCCTGAGCTGGAAGCACTGAGCGCCATCCCACACCCCCACAGGAGACAAACATGGACACCCGTGTCACCAAGAAAAAGCTCGGCCTGAAAGAACGCTACGCCGCCATGACCCGCGGCCTGGGCTGGGAAACCACCTACCAGCCGATGGACAAGGTCTTTCCGTACGACAAATACGAAGGCATCAAGATCCACGACTGGAACAAGTGGGAAGACCCGTTTCGCCTGACCATGGATGCGTACTGGAAGTACCAGGGCGAGAAGGAGAAAAAGCTCTACGCCGTGATCGAGGCCTTCGCGCAAAACAACGGCCAGCTCGGTGTGAGCGATGCGCGCTACATCAACGCGCTCAAGCTCTTCATCCAGGGCGTGACGCCGCTGGAGTACTACGCCCACCGCGGCTTCGCGCACGTCGGCCGCCAGTTCACCGGCGAGGGCGCACGGGTCGCAGCCCAAATGCAGAGCGTGGACGAGTTGCGCCACTACCAGACCGAAACCCACGCGATCAGCCATTACAACAAGTACTTCAACGGCATGCACCAGTCCAACCACTGGTTCGACCG
>JAUXXN010000668.1 GCA_030684755.1 Hydrogenophaga sp. | reverse complement strand
GGCAGGATGGGCGCCACCTGCGAGATGGTGAGTTTGAGCACCGAGTTGTCTTGCCAGGACTCGGAGAGTTGCAGCCCCATGCCCTGGAACAATCCGATCAGCGAGTGGTCGAGCGCGACTGCAAAGGTCTGAATCACACCGATGATGATCGAGGCCAGAAAGGCGCCTGAGAGCGAACCCAGACCGCCCACCACCACCACCACAAAAATGAGCGAACCCAGCGTGGCGGCCATGGCCGGCTCGGTCACGAAAGTGCTGCCGCCAATGAGCCCGGCCAGGCCAGCCAGACCGGTACCGGCGCCAAACACCAGCATGAAGACGCGCGGAACGTTGTGGCCCAGGGTTTCCACTGTTTCGGGGTGGGTCAGCGCCGCTTGAATGACCAAGCCCACGCGGGTGCGGGTCAGCAGCAGCCACACGCCGCCGAGCATCACCACCGCCACCAGCATCATGAAGGCCCGTGTGGCGGGGAAAGGCGAGCAAATGGTTTGTGCGGCAGCGCCACACATCTCGGCAGGCGCCCGGCCCCAGACCATGCTCAGGCCGTCGGTGGCGTGGCTCACCAGCGTCAGCGCCGAACCCTGGAGCACTTCGGGGGGCCGAAACTGGACCGCCGTACGACCCCAGATCAGCTGCACCATTTCAAGAATGATGTAGGACAGGCCGAAGGTCACCAGCAGCTCGGGCACGTGCCCAAACTTGTGCACCTTGCGCAGGCTGAGCCGCTCAAACAGCGCGCCCAGCAGGCCCACAGCCAGCGGCGCGAGCAACAGCGCCGGCCAGAAACCCACCACTTGCCCAATCGAATAACCGATGTAGGCGCCCAGCATGTAAAAGCTCGCGTGGGCAAAGTTCAGGACCCCCATCATGCTGAAAATCAGGGTCAGACCCGAACTCAACATAAACAGCAAGAGCCCATAGCTCAACCCGTTGAGCATGGAGATGATGAAGAACTCCACGGCGTTTGACTTTCCGAACCTTTGTGCAGGGTCCAAAAGATAAAAGGAGACGGAGCGCGACCCGCCAAAGGGTCACGCGTCAAGGACAGGCGCACAGCATACCTTCGGGCCGCAGGTACAAGCGGCCCGAAAGCAGTGCGTCACCAACGCAACGCTCAGAAGCGCTTCATCTGGCAGCTGGTGGGGGTGCTGGCCACGTAGGCTGGGTACTCCTGCACGGGCACCAGCGTCATACCGGTGTTTTCAGGGCTGTAGGGGTTTTTGGCATCGGTTTTTTGCCAGCGCGTGATGTACAGGGGTTGCTGCAGTTGGTGGTCGAGCTTGCGAATCTCGACTTCACCATTGAAACCCTTGAACTTGAGGCCCGACAGGGCTGCTGCGACCTTGACCGGATCGGTGGACTTGGCCTTGGCCATGGCGTCGCCCAGCGCGGCATACACGTTAGGGATGGCGGCGGTGTACATGTCGTCCTTGAAGCGCTGGTTGAACTCGGCCATCCAGCTCTTCATAGGCTCGCCCATGTTGTAGTGGTTGTAAGCCACCTGGTACACGCGCCCCTCGCCGCCCTTGCCCAGCGCAGTGGGGGTGCCCGTCACGCCGGTGTAGTAG
>JAUXXN010000661.1 GCA_030684755.1 Hydrogenophaga sp. | reverse complement strand
GAACAGGGCTCACAACCGCCTTTCAGGGAAATAGGGATACAGCAGGACCGACGCCAAGCCGTCAGGGCTAGGCGCGAAGCCGCAGACAGTACGGACGTACGGCAAGGCGAAGCAACAACGCCATGGCGGCTTTGCGCAAGTCCTGGAAAAATTCGGGAGCGCCCCCACCCCAACCCTCCCCCAGCGGGGGAGGGAGTCAGACACAGCCACGTGGAGGCGCTGAGCCGAAGGGTTGTCTTGCTCCTTCCCCCGCTGGGGGAAGGCTGGGATGGGGGCAGGCGTGGCCATTCGCTCAGCCGCGTTTGACAAAAGACAGCGTGACCTCACCCAGGCGCACGCCGAACTTGCTCATGACCGCTTTGTTCAGCATCACGCGCTCGTCCATGAGGTACATCCAGTCGTCAAACGTGACGTTCCAGACCCGGCCATCGACCGGCAGGGCCAGGGTGTAGCCCCAGCGAAAGGCGTTGCCCCGGGTTTCGCCCAAAGCCTCGCCCACCACGTCGTCGGCAGTGCCGCTGTAGCGGCCGTCGCCCAGGTGTTTCATGCGCCAGATGCGCTTGCCAGTGGTGCCGTCGGAATACACAAAGTCTTCGTCCAACACGCCGTTGTCGCCGTCCCAGGTGCAGCGCATGAGCACAGTGAAGCGCTTGACCACTTGGCCCGAGCGGTCGGTGAAGACGCCGTAGGCGTCGAGCGTGCCGTTGAAATAGGTGCGCAGGTCCAAGGCGGGTTTTTCGCCGGCGTAGTTGCTGATTTGTGGGCCAGCGCAACCGGCCAGGGTGGCGGCACCGGCGATGCCGGCGGTGAGCAAAAGGCGTCGTTGCATGGTGGGGCTTTCTCAGGACACGGGGTGGGGGATGAGGGCGCTGGCCCGGCGTTCGGGTCGGATCACCAGGGCGTACAGCGCACCACCGGCCAGCAGCTTGAGGGCGCAGGGCAGCAGGCAATAGGCGATGGTGAGGGTTTGCAGGGCTTCGGGGGTGCGTGCGCCGGGGGTGTAGCCAAACCAGGCCAACAGCGGCAACGCCAAGCCGGCGGCCAGCGCCAGGTTGAGCTTGGCGGCAAAGCTCCACCAGCCAAAGTAGGCGCCTTCGCGCTGGCCCCGCTCGCCCAGGCGGCCAATCAGGCCCGCCAGCAAGGCACTGGGCAGGGCTAGGTCGGTGCCCAGGGCGATGCCTGAAAGCGCGCAGACGATGAGAAACGCAGTGGTGTCGCCCGCGCCCAGTGTCGCCGCCCAGATGAACACCGCCACCGACAAGCCCATGCCCGCCAGCCAGGTGCGTGCCAGGCCCAGCCGCGCCACCACCTTCACCCACAGCGGCATGGACAGGGCCGCGCACAAAAAGTAGGTGGCCAAAAACGCGGGCTCCAGCGCGGGCGGCGCTTGCAAGCGGTCTTGCACAAAAAACAGCACCAGCGTGGCGGGCACGGCGCTGGCCGTGCCGTTGAGCACAAACACGGCGAGCAGCCGCAAAAACGCGGGTTGGCGCAGCGGCGAGACAGCGGGCGCGGGGGTGGATGCCGCAACCAAGGCGTTGGCCGTGGGCACCAGCGAACGGCTCCAGGCCCAGCCGCCCAGGGCCAGCAGCACGGCAAAGGCCGACACCGTGGCGCCCAAACCCAGCGTGCCGGGCAACACCGCAGCCAGCAACACGCCCACCAAGGCCAGCCCTTCGCGCCAAGCCACCACGCGGCTGCGCTGCGCTTCGCTGCCGCCCAAGCGCGCGCCCCAGGCTTGGTGCGCCACGCTCACCACGCTGAACGCGGTGTAGGTGATGGCCATGACCACACCCGCCCAACCCAGCAAGGCGGCCATGCCCGCGCTGCGCACGGCGGGCGGTGGAAACAGCAAGCCCCAGAGCCCCAGCGCCAGCACCACCGAAGCCACAGCCGCAGCGGTCAACACCGCGCGGGTGGAGCGGGCAAACAGGCGGTCGCACCAGCGGCCAATCCAGGGGTCGAGCACGGCGTCGATCAACCGTGCACCCAGCAGCACCGCGCCCAGCGCAGCCAGCGGCGCGCCAAATTCGCGGGCGTAGTGGTTGGGCAAAATCACATACAGTGGCAGTGCCACAAAGGCCAGCGGCAAGCCCAGCAGGCCGTAGCCCAGACCGTGGCGCCAAGCGCCGGGGCCGATGAAGCGCGCAGCCGGGTCGGTGTCGGCTTCGGTGGCGGTGTTCATGGCGTGCGCGGCGCGGCCACCGATTGCAGCAGCGTGGCGCGCATGGCCGGTTGCGAGGTTTTGGGTGAGAGCCAGATGCCGAAGAACAGACGCGAAAAGGCGTCGTCGGCCAGTTCGCCGCGCAGCCGGTCGTTCAAATAGAAGCGTGCGCCGCTGCCCGGCACGTGCACGCCGGTGATGCGGTCGCCGCGTTGCACGTCCGGAAACAGCTCACTCATGGCGGCCAGCCAGCGCGTGGCCTGCTCGGGGGAGATGTCGGCGATGCCGCGCATTTCTTCGATGGAGCGTTCGGCAATGGCCCGACCCTTTAGGCTGCGCAGGTAGCTCAGCTCCAGCCCAAAGCGGTGTTGCTCGTAGCGCTGCGCGTCAAAGCCGGGGCTGGCCCACAGGCTGGCGTCGTACACCTCAAAGCCCCACACGCGCAGCCGGGCTTGGCCTTGCAATTGTTTGTCTTGCAGCGCAGCGCGCACGGTGGGCTCGGGCGTGGCCCGCACCGTGCTGGGCCACCACGCGGCGGCGGTCACGGCGAGCAAAAACGCTGCCGCCGGGGGTATGCGGCGCAGGCGCAACGGGCGGGCGGTGGATGGACGGGCGGTGCTGGACATGGCAGTGCTCAAGCGGGTTTGCGCAGGGTGATTTGCAGCACGTCGATGTTGCCGCCCGCAAAAGCGGCCTCGCAGTAGGCCAAATAAAACTCCCAGATGCGCATGAAACGCTGGTCAAAACCCAGTTGCAACACGCGCTCTTGTTCGTGCAAAAACTGCTCACGCCACAGCTGCAAGGTGCGGGCGTAGTCCGGGCCAAACGCGAACTCGTCCACCACCTCCAGCCCGGCTTTGGCCGCTTGGGCGCGCAGTTCGCGCGGGCAGGGCAGGCAGCCGCCGGGGAAGATGTATTGCTGGATGAAGTCGGTGCCGGCGATGTAGCGGTCAAACAGCGCATCGTCGATCACTATGCTTTGGATGCACGCCCGCCCGCCCGGCTTGAGCAGCTTGGACAAGGACTGGAAGTAGGTGGGCCAGTATTCGCGGCCCACGGCTTCGAGCATTTCAATGGAGCAAATGGCGTCAAAGGGTGCGTCGGCAATGTCGCGGTAGTCCTGCAAACGCAGGTCGGTGCGGTCTTGCACGCCCAGCTTGTCCATGCGCTGCTGCGCAAACGCCAGTTGTTCGGTGGACAGGGTGACGCCCGTGACGGACGCACCGAATTCGGTGGTGGCTTTTTCGGCCAACGCGCCCCAGCCGCAGCCAATTTCCAGCACGCGGTCGCCCGGTTGCACACCGGCCATGCGCAGCGCGCGGCGCACCTTGGCGTGTTGCGCGTCCACCATGCTTTGGTCGGGCGCCTCGAACAGGGCCGACGAATAGTTCATGGTGCCGTCGAGCCAGAGTTCGTAAAACGCGTTGCCCAGGTCGTAATGGGCGTGGATGTTTTTGCGGCTGTTGGTTTTGGAGTTGCGGTTGAGCAAGTGCCGCACGCGGTACACCAGGCGGCCCAGCCAGGAGCCGTAAATGATGTCTTCCACCTCGCGGCGGTTGGTCACCATCAGGCCCAGCAGCGCGGTGAGGTTGGGCGTGGTCCAGTCGCCTGCAATGAAGCTCTCGGCAAAGCCGATGTCGCCCGACTTGAGCACGGCGCGGCACATGTTCCAGTTGACCATGCGCAGGCTGGCATGCGGTCCTTCGGTGCTGCCAAAGCGCTGCACCGAGCCGTCGGGCAGTTGCAGCGTCAGGCTGCCGTGGCGCAGTCGCTGCAACAGTTGCAGGAGCGTGCGGGCGGCGGCTGGGGCGTTGCGCGGCAGGACAAAACCGGCGGGCTGGTTGGTGGCGGTGGTGCTGTTCATGGGCGGGCTGGGCAGCGTGGGCACAGTGGGTGGGGTGGTGGGCAAAGCGGTGGCGTCAAAGCGGTGCGGTGTTCAGCGGGGCGGCGTGGGCGCGTCGCCAGCGGTCACAAATTCGCGCGGAGCGGCGGGCTGGCGGAAAAACGGGGTTTGCTTGAGCCACAGGCGCACGGCCTGCCAGTGGATGCGGGCGATCACGCCCAGCGTCATGGCCGGGTGCGCCCACAGGGCACGGCGTTGGGTTTGCGCGGTCAGTGGCTGCAGCACACCGCTGACGCTGGTGTTGATGAGCACCGGCTCGCCGGGTGCGTCAAAGTAGTCGATGCGGGCCACGGTGCGATCGGTGCCTGCGTGCTGGGCGCGCATAAAAACAAAGCGGTACTGGCCGCGCACCGGGCAAAAAGGCGACACATGAAACACCTTGTCGGCCGTGCTGGGCACGCCCAAGCGTGGGGCGTCGAGCAGGTAGCAGTGGCGTTCGCCAAAAGTGTTGTTCACCTCGGCCAGCACGGCGCGCAAGCTGCCGTCGGCGCGGTGGCAGTACCAGAAGCTCACGGGTTTGAAGCTGAAGCCCAGCACACGCGGGTAGGTGTGCAGCCAGACCTCGCCCTGTGCGTCGGTGATGCCGTGTTGCTGCAACAGCTGGTCGATCCACGCCAGGCTGTCGGGGCCGCCGTTGCCATGGTCGCTGTCGTGAAAGGCCAGCGCGGCGCGGCGGTTGCGCGCCAGTGCGCCGGGGCCGTGGGTGCGCAGGCTGCGCATGGGCAGCATCAAAAAATAGGTGGGGTAGGCGAAGGCGTTGCGCTGCGGGCGGTGGCGCATGTGGCGCACTTGGCCAAACCCAATCAGGGCTTTGTTGGCCCCCACACCGGCGCTGCCCAGCGCATTCATGCAAACACCCCAGGCAGGGCAGCGCGCTGGTTGCCGGCGGGGCTGGTGCAGGCGCTCAGTCCGTGGGCGTCCATCAGGGCGCGGGCGGCTTGCAGACCCGCCTTCAGGCCGTCTTCGTGGAAGCCGTAGCCCATCCAGGCGCCGGCAAAAAACGTGTTCTGGTGGCCTTGCAGGGCAGGCATGCGGGCTTGGGCGCGGATGGCGGCGAGGTCGAACACCGGGTGCGCGTAGGTATATTCGCCCACCACCTTGGCCGGGTCGATGGGACTTTGCGGGTTCAGCGACACCACCACCGGCTGCTGCACCGGCAGCGGCTGCAACTGGTTGAGCAGGTAATGCAGACACACCTGGGCCGACTCTTGGCTGGGGTTGGACGAGCGCTCGTAGTTCCAGGCAGCCCAGGCTTTTTGGCGCTGGGGCAGCACAGCCGTGTCGGTGTGCAGCACGGCGTGGTTGGGCTGGTAGCGGATGGCTCCCAGCACCGCTGTTTCTTCGGGTGTGGCTTGCTCGCTCAGCAGGGCCAGGGCTTGGTCGCTGTGACAGGCCAGCACCACCGCATCAAACCGCTCCACCCGGGCGTGGGTGACCACGCGCACGCCTTGCGCGTCGCGCAACAACTTGTGCACGGGGGTGTTCAGCCGACGGTCGGGAATGCGGGCCGTGATCTTGTCCACATACTGACGCGCGCCACCCGCCACCGTGTACCACTGCGGGCGGTTGGTGATTTGAATGAGGCCGTGGTTGTGGCAAAAGCGCACCATGGTGGCCACTGGAAAGGCCAACATCTGGTCGGTTGGGCAGCTCCAGATGCAGCCCATCATGGGCAAAAAGTACCAGTCACGAAACTCGTCCGAAAAGCGTTGTTCGTGCAAAAAGTCGCCCAACGGTTGCAGCAGTGGGCTGTTGGGTTGCAGGTCTTCGCCGCGCTGGGCCAACTGGGTGGTGATGCGGTTGAAGCGAACAATGTCGGCCAACATGCGCCAAAAACGCGGGTTGGTGAGGTTACCGCGCTGCGCAAACACGGTGGACAGGCTGGAGCCGCTCCATTCCAGCGTGCCGCCGTCGCGTGCAGCGCCGGGGGCCTGCACCGAAAACGACATGTCCGACTTGGCAATGGGCACATCCAAGGCGGCAAACAGCGCCAGCAGGTTGGGATAGGTGCGTTCGTTGAGCACCAGAAAGCCGGTGTCCACCCCGAAGGTGGTGGGCACGCCCTGCGCGTTGGGCAAGGTCATGTCCACCGTGTGGGTGTGGCCGCCAAAGTAGT
>JAUXXN010000660.1 GCA_030684755.1 Hydrogenophaga sp. | reverse complement strand
CATGCACTCGCCAATGAAAAAACCGTTGTTCAGGATGTTGCGGTGCGTCAGCGTGGCGCCCTTGGGGAAGCCGGTGGTGCCGCTGGTGAACTGGATGTTGATCGGGTCGTTGGTGTTCAAAGTGGCAGCCACCTGCGCCACGCGCGGGTCGGTGGCATCGCCCTGCGCCAGCAGCGCCGAAAAGCGCATCAGCCCAGGCTCATCGGCGCCCTGCCCCGGCCCGTCGATCCACACCACGTTGCGCAGGTGCGGCAGTTGCTGCGCCTCCAAGGCGCCCGGCTGGCCGTGCACCCACTCGGGCGCCAGCTCGCGCAACATGCCCAGGTAATCGCTGGTCTTGAACTGCGCCATCGTCACCAGCAGTTTGCAGCCCACCTTGTTCAGCGCGTAGGCCACTTCAGACGTGCGGTAAGCCGGGTTGATGTTCACCAGCACCAGACCCACCTGGGCCGTGGCCAGCTGCATCAGCACCCACTCAGCGTTGTTGTGCGACCAGATGCCCACCCGGTCACCCGGCTCCAGGCCTTGGCGCAACAAGGCGCTGGCGAGTTGGTGCGTCGCTTCGTTCAGTTCGCGGTAGGTGTAACGCTGGCTCTGGTGCACGCTCACCAGCGCTTCGTGCTCGGGCTGGCGCGCCACCATGGCGTCAAAAAATGCGCCAATGGTCTGTTCAATCAGCGGCACGTCGGTCGCGCCCTGCGCCTGGCTGAGCGCCAGCGGTGCATTGGAACGGATCTCGCTCATGGGTGTGTCTCCTCGGGGGCTGTGCTTCAGACGATCTGGGTCGCGTCAGGCACAAAACGCAAGCATAGGCGCCGGGCGCGCAAATGGCTTGCCAGAATGGTTGCAAATCGTGCCACGACCCGGGCACACTGACACCCATGGCAAACCCGCACCACCCGGCCCCGCTGGCACCCACACCCGCTGCGCACCCGCGCCCCGCCAAAGCGGCCACACCCATGGCTTTTGTGCAGGCCATTGCGCAGGCCTATGCGCAACAGGGAAAAAGCCCGGCACAGGCGCTGGCGCTGGCACAGATTGCGCCAGCGCTGCTGACCGATGCGGACGCACGCATCACCACGGCGCAAATGGAAGCCGTGTCGGGTGCAGCCATGCGCGAACTCAACGACGAAGCTCTGGGCTGGTTTGCCCGCCCGCTGCCCTGGGGCAGCTATGGCCTGCTGGCGCGCGCCTCGCTGTCTGCCCCCACGCTGGGCCTGGCGCTCAAGCGCTGGTGC
>JAUXXN010000659.1 GCA_030684755.1 Hydrogenophaga sp. | reverse complement strand
CGGAGTCCACCCAAACGGGGGCTTCTTCCAACGCCGACTCAACGGCAAGCTCCCAGTCATCCGGGAGTTTGGCGCCTGTGGCGCTGAAAAACTTGATGCCGTTGTCTTCAAACGGGTTGTGGCTGGCCGAAATCACCACGCCCAAACTGGCCCGTTGGGCCCGCGTGAGGTAGGCCACGGCTGGCGTTGGGACGGGCCCCAGCAGCAACACATCCACCCCAGCGGAGTTGAAGCCACTCTCCAGTGCGCTCTCCAACATGTAGCCTGAAATCCGCGTGTCCTTGCCGATCAACACCGTGGGACGCTCCTCGCTGCGTTTAAGCACACGGCCTACTGCGTGCGCAAGACGCAACACGAAATCGGGTGTGATCGGAGGCTGCCCCACCGTTCCACGGATGCCATCGGTACCAAAATATTGGCGGGTCATGTCTTTGTCCTTTTCTGGGTTTTGCTGTTGCCGTTTTTTGGCGTAAACACAGGCGATAGCCGCATCCTCACCGGCATGCATTATCGGGGTGCTCAAGTCCAAACAAGGCATCAAATGGCCAAACTGGCCTGCCAAACCTTCAAGGCGTCAACGGTTTGACGAACATCGTGCACGCGCACCACACGAGCGCCCCGATCAACCGCCAAAAGAGCTGCTGCAACGCTGGCAGCGATGCGCTCAGTTGGCTCAGCACGGCCCGTCACATGCCCCAGCGATGACTTGCGTGACCAACCCGCCAGCAAGGGATAACCCAGCGACAACAGAGGCAGCTGATGCGCCAGCAAGCTGAAGTTCTGCGCCACGGTTTTGCCAAAACCGATGCCTGGGTCCAGCACGATCCGCTGCACATCCACACCACCATCCGTCAAGGCGCTGGTACGCTGGCTCAAAAACCCCACCACCTGCGTCACCACGTCACCCTCCATGGGTGCGACCTGCATGGTTTGCGGGTCTCGGTGCATGTGCATCAGGCAGACACCGCAACGTGGATGCGAGGCCACCACAGCAAGTGCGTTCCCCTGGCGCAGCGCCCAAATGTCGTTGATCACATCGGCCCCCGCATCCAGCACGGCACGCATCACCTCGGGTTTGTAGGTGTCCACCGACACCGGAACACCCAACGACGCCGCAGCTTGGACCACGGGCAAAACCCGGGCCAGCTCTTCTTCCAAACCCACTGCCGGGCTGCCAGGCCGGGTTGACTCACCACCAATGTCGAGCATGTGCGCCCCGTCTTTCAACAACTGCTCGCAATAGCGCAGGGCTGAAGCGGTGGTGGCGTGGCGTCCACCGTCCGAAAAAGAATCGGGCGTGACATTGACAATGCCCATAACCTGGGGCGTGGACAAGTCAACATCGAAACGGGAGGTTATCCAACGCATGCCATACCTGGAATTTGAAAACTGTGATGCCCAACAACAACGGGGCCGTAGGCCCCGTTGTTGTGACTGAATAAGAGCCCGGTCAGGCAGCGGTTGGCGCCGGATCGGGGGTCACTGCCGGTGTTCCACCACTACCGCCGCCGCCCACTGAGGGGTTGCGTGGCGTCCAGTCTTTGGGAGGACGGGGTGGTTTTCCAGCCATGATGTCGTCGATCTGTTCAGAATCAATGGTTTCCCATTCCAGCAAGGCCTTGGCCATGGCATGCATCTGGTCGGTGTGCTCTTCAATCAGATCACGGGCCAGTTTGTATTGCTGGTCGATGATGCGGCGAACCTCAGCGTCCACCTTTTGCATGGTCTGCTCGCTCATATTGGTGGTTTTGGTCACCGAGCGGCCCAGAAATACTTCACCCTCGTTTTCAGCGTAGACCATGGGGCCCAACGCATCGGTCATGCCGTAGCGCATCACCATGTCGCGGGCGATAGAGGTGGCTCGCTCAAAGTCGTTGCTGGCGCCGGTGGTCATCTGGTTCATGAACACTTCTTCGGCAATGCGGCCGCCAAACAGCATGCTGATTTGGTTCAGCATGTAATCTTTGTCGTAGCTGTAGCGGTCTTGCGAAGGCAGGCTCATCGTTACACCCAGGGCACGGCCACGGGGAATGATGGTGACTTTGTGTACCGGATCGCACTTGGGCATCAGCTTGCCAATGAGTGCGTGGCCCGACTCGTGATAAGCCGTGTTGCGACGCTCTTCCTCGGGCATCACCATGCTCTTGCGCTCGGGGCCCATGAAGATCTTGTCTTTGGCTTTCTCAAAGTCCTGCATTTCTACCACGCGGGCGTTGCGGCGTGCCGCCATCAAGGCAGCTTCGTTGCACAGGTTGGCCAGGTCGGCGCCGCTCATGCCGGGGGTGCCCCGGGCAATCACGCTTGGGTTCACGTCGGTGCCCAGCGGCACCTTGCGCATGTGTACGTTCAAGATTTGCTCGCGGCCCCGAATGTCGGGCAGCGTGACATACACCTGGCGGTCAAAGCGGCCAGGGCGCAACAAGGCGGCATCCAAAATATCGGGGCGGTTGGTTGCAGCCACCACAATGACGCCCACATTGGTCTCAAAGCCATCCATCTCGACCAGCATTTGGTTCAATGTCTGCTCACGCTCGTCGTTACCACCACCCAGGCCAGCGCCACGTTGGCGCCCGACAGCGTCGATTTCGTCAATGAAAATGATGCAAGGCGCGTTCTTTTTGGCGTTGTCAAACATGTCGCGCACCCGGGCCGCGCCCACACCCACGAACATTTCAACGAAGTCAGAGCCAGAAATACTGAAAAACGGCACCTTGGCTTCGCCAGCAATGCCTTTGGCCAACAGCGTCTTGCCGGTTCCCGGAGGCCCAACCAGCAGCAAACCCCGAGGGATGCGACCACCGAGTTTTTGAAATTTGGCAGGGTCTTTCAAGAAGTCAACAACCTCTTTGACTTCTTCCTTGGCCTCGTCGCAACCAGCCACGTCGGCAAAAGTCACCGTGTTGTTGTTCTCATCCAGCATACGGGCTTTGCTTTTACCAAAGCTGAAAGCTCCGCCTTTACCGCCACCTTGCATCTGCCGCATAAAGTAAATCCACACACCAATCAGCAAGAGCATGGGTCCCCAGCTGACCAGCAGCGTCATAAGCAGAGAACCTTCTTCACGGGGACGCACATCAAATTTGACGTTGTTGTTGATCAGGTCGCCCACCAAGCCGCGATCGAGGTAAGTTGCTGTAGTACGCACGCGGCGTTCATCGGTGGTGATAGCCACGATTTCGGTGCCACCCGGCCCTTCTTGGATCGTGGCTGCCTTGAGTCCGCCCGATTTGACAAGATTCAGAAATTCAGAGTAGCCGACGGTACTGGCACTCGCGCTGGTGCGACCGTCAAACTGCTTGAAGACGGTGAAAAGCACCATGGCGATTACCATCCATACGGCGATTTTCGAAAACCACTGGTTGTTCAAGTGCAGCTCCTGGCGAGGATATTGATAGATATTGGTAGATTGAGCCCATTTTAGGACTTTCAAGCAGGCACGCTTTTGATAAATGCTGAGGCAATATCAATCAAAGGGTTAGTCATTTTTTTGGTGGACGCACCCCTCAGACAACGGCCTGTTTTTTCAGACCCATGCCCACCAGAAAGGTTTCAGACGATTTTTCTCTCGAAGCCTTGGGTTTGATCGCTTTGACGGTGCGAAAAGTCTGCCGAAACAGCGCCACCATCGGGTCGTAGGCACCACCATGGAACAGCTTAACCACCAGTGCGCCATCCGACTTGAGATGGTTGACGGCGAAATCCACAGCCAGTTCTACCAGATCGGCTATGCGGGCAGCATCGGTCGAGCCAATGCCCGACAAATTGGGCGCCATGTCCGACAACACCACATCCACAGCGGAAACGCCTCGGTCCACCAGCGCTTGCTCCAACTGGGTCAGCACGGCAGCCTCGCGGAAGTCGCCCAGGATGAAGTGAACACCTTCTACCGGGTCCATGGGCAACATGTCCAACGCAATGATGGTGCCGTGCAGTTCGCCCACCGCAGCGCCCTGTGGGCTCAGACGCCGCCGGGCGTACTGGCTCCAGGCACCGGGCGAAGAGCCCAAATCCACCACGCACTGGCCCGGACGGATCAGGCCCAGGGTTTCATCCAGCTCCTTGAGCTTGTATGCAGCGCGTGCCCGGTAACCATCCTTCTTGGCAAGCAACACATAGGTGTCGTTGACATGCTGGTTGAGCCAGGCCTTGTTGACCTTCTTGCTCTTCGTTTTAACTTTCATGCTGCGCAGATACCTTGACAGGCTGCCTGTACGAAAAACGCACAACGGCCGCCGTTAAACGATAATTGTCCCATGACTCAGATCACACTCACACCCGCCCAGCGCAAAGTCCACCGCGCCGAGGCCCACCACCTCGATCCCGTCGTCCATATAGGCGGCGATGGACTGACCCCCGCAGTCAAGAAAGAAACCGACGGTGCGCTCAAAGCGCACGGACTGATCAAGATCCGCGTGTTCAACGACGACCGTGCCGCCCGCGAAGCCATGCTGCAAACGCTGGCCGACGAACTGGACGCAGCACCGATTCAACACATTGGCAAGTTGCTGGTGCTCTGGCGTCCCATGCCCGAGAAAGAAAAAGCGGTGGACGAAGACCGCATGCCCGGCCCACGCGATGTGAAGGTGCTCAAATTCAGCAGCCGTGGCGGCCAGCGCCCCGAGGTCAAAGTGGTTCGCGTGCTGGGCAACCAGCGCCTGACCACCGGCGGTCAAGTCAAACGCGCCAAACCTATGCAAAAAAGCGTCAAGAAAAGCGCCCAATCCCAATAAAAACCGCGTGACAACGCGTCTCCGACGCCACACAGGACAATCAGGCAATTTTGCTTCGTTGTCCTTTTTTTTGCCCGGCCACGCCAGAAAAATGAGCCTGCCCCTTGAACCCGCCGCCCAGCGCCCTATCTGAACCGACATGAACGACAGCATCACCCTTGCCGCGCCCCAGCCTTTGCTGGATTTTTCCGATCTGCCTCTATTTGACGCTATCACGCCTGCCATGGTGGCGCCTGCCATCGACGAGCTGTTGGCAGCCACCAGCGAAGCCTTAGAAACCGTGACCGCCGCCGACTTCTCCGCAGACTGGTCCCGCATGTCATGCACACTGGACGTGCCCGCCGAGCGCCTTTCGCGCGCCTGGGGCGCGGTCAGCCACCTCAACAGCGTGGCCGACACGCCCGCACTGCGCGCGGCGTACAACGAAGCCCTGCCCAAAGTCACCGAGTTTTGGACCCGCCTGGGCGCAGACGAGCGGCTGTATGCCAAGTACAAAGCCATGAGCCCCGCCAGCCTCACGCCCGAGCAAGCCCAAGCCCACAAAAACGCCATGCTCGGCTTTGTGCTGGGCGGTGCTGATTTGCAAGGCGAGGCCAAAACCCGGTTTGCCTGGCTGCAAGAGCGCCAAGCCGAACTGGGCCAAAAATTCAGTGAAAACGCCCTGGATGCCACCGACGCATTCGCCCTCTACGTGCCTACCGAAGAACTGGCTGGTGTGCCCGACGATGTGCAACACGCCACTGCCGCTGCCGCCTTGGCCGACCAAAAGACCGGCCACAAACTCACCCTAAAAATGCCCTGCTACCTGCCGGTAATGCAGTTTGCGCACAGCAGCACACTGCGTGAAAAACTTTACCACGCCTACGCCACCCGGGCCAGCGACCAAGCAGAGGGCGACGCTGTGAAATTTGACAACGCCGCCATCATGGCCGAGCTGCTCGCGCTGCGCTTTGAGGAAGCGCAGCTTCTGGGATATCGCCACTTCGCCGACGTGTCACTGGTGCCCAAAATGGCCGAAACACCCGAACAGGTGGTGGCTTTTTTGCGCGATTTGGCCTATAAAGCCCGCCCTTATGCCGAACAAGACCTGTCCGACCTGCGAGCATTCGCCGCCAGCGAACTGGGCCTAACCGACCCGCAAGCCTGGGACTGGCCCTACATTGGCGAAAAGCTCAAAGAAGCGCGCTACGCCTTCAGCGAACAGGAAGTCAAACCCTACTTCACCGCCCCCAAGGTGCTGGCGGGCCTGTTCCAGATTGTGGAAACACTGTTTGAAGTGGCCATTCGACCCGACACGGCGCCCGTGTGGCACCCTGGCGTTGCGTTCTATCGCATTGAGCGCAGCACGCCCCAAGGCACTCAGCTGGTGGGGCAGTTTTACTTGGACCCAGCGGCGCGCACCGGCAAACGCGGCGGCGCCTGGAT
>JAUXXN010000652.1 GCA_030684755.1 Hydrogenophaga sp. | reverse complement strand
TACAGGTCGGCCTGCTTGCCGGTCAGCTCCACCCGCGCCACGGTTTCCACTTTGGGCGGCAGTTCGTGGGCCACCAGCGCCTTGGTGCGGCGCAACATGAAGGGCGTGATGCGGGCGCGCAGTTGCGCCAGCCGCTCGGTGTCGCCGTGGCGTTCAATGGGGTTGCGAAACCGCTCTTTAAAGCGCGGTTCGCTGCCCAAAAAGCCGGGCATCAAAAAGTGGAACAGGCTCCAGATTTCGCCCAAATGGTTCTCCATGGGCGTGCCCGAGAGGCACAGCCGGTGGCGAGTGACCAACTCGCAGGCCACCTGCGCGGCGTTGGTGCTGGCGTTTTTGATGTTTTGCGCCTCGTCCAACACCACCAGGTGCCACGGCGTTTGCAGCCAGCGCTCGCGGTCGCGCTGCAACAGCGAATACGGCGCCATCACCAAATCCACGTCTTGCAGATCGGCGGCTTTGCTGTGGCGGTCTTGCCCGTGCAGCACCCGACTGCGCAGGTCTGGGCAAAAGCGCGCCGCCTCGCGCTGCCAGTTGCCCAGCAGGCTCACGGGCGCAATGATGAGCGCGGGCCGGTCCAGCCGCCCAGCGTCTTTTTCGACCTGAATATGGGCCAGCGTTTGCAGGGTTTTGCCCAGGCCCATGTCGTCGGCCAAGATGCCGGCCAGCGCGTTTTCGCGCAAGAACTGCAACCAGTTCAGGCTATGCCGTTGGTAAGGCCGCAGCTCGGCGCGCACGCCGGTGGGCAGCGCCACCTCGGGCAGGCTTTGCCGCCCTTGCATGCGCTGCACCAGGTTGCGCAGGCTGTCGGCACCGCTCCAGACCACGCCCTCGCCCAGCGCGGAGCCGGTGCGCAACGCGTCCAGGCGCGACAGCCGCAGCGCGTCGGCGTCCCAGTCCACCGAACGGTCGCCCACCAGCTCCAGCAGGGCGCCAATCCAGGGGCGCAGCGGCGCGCTGGGCAGGCGCACAAAGCCGTCCTGCTTGCGCACATACAAAAACTCGGGCAACTCGGGTTGGCCGGTTTCAGCGTTCAGGGGCGCACGCGCCACAGCGGCCAAGATGTCGGGCAGCCAGGGCAAGACGTTGTGGCGCTCGCCGTTGATGTCGATGCCCAACGACAGGTCGAACCAAGGTGAAGTGTCGGGCTCGCCAAAGCCGTCGTCCGATGCGCCATCAATACCGTACGGGTCCAGGGCCACATGCAGATCGTCGGCATGCTCCACCCAATGGTGCAGGCGCTCGTCCAGCGCTATTTCAAAGCCCGCATCGCGCAGCGCGGCCCAGCCACCGTCGGCCCAGTGCAGCCACGTCAAGGGCTGTGCGGTGGCCGACAAAGCCACCGCACCATCATCGGCCAGCTCCAAGCCGAGTGTTTGCAAGCGCGCTTGCGCCCGCGCTTCGGCGGGCAGGTCGCGGTGCAGCAGGCGTTGGGCATGTTGTGCGCCGGGGGTTGGCAGCACCACCGTGGGGCGGGTGTGGGGCCAAAAGCCCTGGTGGCCCGCGTAGTCAAAGCGCAGTTGGCACCGCATCAACCCCTGGGTGGGTGCATCTTGGGCGGGCACCGGGCTCAGGTGCAGCCACGGCACGGGCACCACGCCCTTGAGCGGCTCGGCGGGCGGCAGCACCGGCGGTATGGGCAGGTTGCCCATCAGCTCCATCCAGGGTTCGGCGTGTTTTTTCAGCGCCGACGCGGCCAACACCGGCGCGTTCATCAGCAGGCTCAACTGCATGGCGTCAAAGCCCACGGCCACCGCCTCGCCCAACAGGCGGCGCTCGGTGTCCAGGTACAGCGGGGGTTCGTTTTCGCACAGTTGCAGCCGTTCGCGCGTCAACTCTGCGCGCAGGCGCCAGCCGGGCTGGGCGGGCATCGCTGAAAACGCCGGGGGTTTGAAATCCTCCTTCGCCCAACGCCATTGCACCGTCTCGGGTTCGCCCCAGTGCAGGGCTTCGTCGGGGTGGCCGTTGTTGGTCTCAAAAAACAAACGCCCGGTGCTGGCAGCTTGGCACAGCAGCATCACACCCAACTCGCCTGCGGGCCACACCGTGTCGGTGTAGAAGTGGCTGTAGCTGTATTCGACCTTTGCGCTTCTGCAGGTGCGCATGAGTTGCAAGACTTGGCGGTCGGTCTCGCTGGCGTGGTCGTAGGCGTTGTTGCCGGGGCTGGGTTCGTGGCGCACCGCCGTGGGTTTGGACCAGGTGCCGTTGGCTTTCAGGTAAGCGCTGGCCACGTTGAACTGCAACCGGGGCCGGCCTTGGTGCTGTTC
>JAUXXN010000650.1 GCA_030684755.1 Hydrogenophaga sp. | reverse complement strand
GACAGGTGCATGTGCATGCCGTTGCCGGGCCGGTTGGCAAACGGCTTGGGCATGAAGGAGCAAATCAGGCCCAGCTCGTTGGCAATTTCGCTCGCCGCCATCTTGAAGAAGATGAAGTGGTCGCACGAAGTCAGGCAGTCGGTGTAGGTGTAGTTCAGCTCAAACTGGCCGTTGGCGTCTTCGTGGTCAATCTGGTACACGTCGATACCGGTGGCGCGCATCGCGTTGGAGAGCTTTTCCAGAAACACCCGCGTGCGCGAGAGGCCCTTGTAGTCGTAGCACGGCTTGGCCAGGTTGTCGCTCGCGTCGTGCGGCACGATGCTGCCGTCGGCGTTGCGGCGCAGCAGCGAAAACTCGGGCTCCAGCCCGGTGAACATCGTCAAGCCCTGCGCGGCCAAGCGCGCCACCTGTTTCTTCAGCACCACACGGCTGTCAAAAGCCCAGGGCGCACCGTCCACATGGCCTTCGCACACGATCCGCGCCAGGCCCGGCTGCCACGGCACCACCGACACCGTGGCCAGGTCGCCCACAGCCATGAAGTCCGGCCCGTGCGGCTCAATTCCCACGCCGCAAATGGCAAACCCGGCAAAGCCCGCGCCGTCGGTCATCACGGTGTTCAAATGCTCCACCGGCACCGACTTGGCCTTGGCCACGCCGTGAATGTCGACGAACTGCGCCAGCACATAAGCCACCCCCTGCGACTTGAGGTAAGCCTGGGTTTCTGCGACGCTGTCAAAGCGTTTCGGGGACACCAGCCCACCCGGCTCGGGCGGGGTGGCGAATGGAACGGCGAGTGTGTTCAAGGGGAAACTCCTTCGGTTGGCAATGGGGTCAGCGGGAGGGGGCAGAGGGTGTCGACCTTGGTGCATGGCCCACACCGATGTTTCTTTATATGCAACATTTGTGCCTGCTGTGAATATTTTGAAGGCGGCAGCACAGACACTTTTTTCAGCAACCAAGACCCAAGGAGCGGGATGTGACTAAAAAAGGCGACGAGCCACTGGTTTCACTGGAAGAGTCGGTGGGATCGGCCATCAAAGAGCTGCGGCTGCGCCACGGCCTGACCATTGCGCAGGTGTCCGAGCAGGCCAGCATCAGCCGGGGCATGCTGTCCAAGATCGAAAACGGCCAGACCTCCGCTGGCATGGAGACGCTGGCCCGCATTGCGCGGGCGCTGGGTGTGTCCATGTCGATGCTGTTCAGCAAATACGACGTGACCGCGAGCACCGCGCAGCACATTAAAAAAGGCAAAGGCATGGAAGTGGTGCGCCGAGGCACCAAAAGCGGGCACACCTACCACCTGCTGGCCTACGACCAAGGGCCGGTCAAGCTGTTCGAGCCGTTCCTGATCACCATGGACGACGACTCCGAGCAATACCCCACCTTCCAGCACCCCGGCACCGAGCTGCTGTACATGCTGGAGGGCAAACTGGAATACCGCTGCGGGCAAGACACCTACCTGCTGGAGCCCGGCGACTCGCTCACCTTTCTGGCCGAGGTGACGCACGGGCCGGAGAAGTTGATCAAGTGCCCGATCAAGTTTTTGTCTTTTATTGTTTATCCGCGGGGGGCGGAGTGAGGGGGTGGGGCGGGGAAGCGGCTCAGTTGTGCAGGTGAACAATCGGGGAGGCCAGCTTTCGACACACTGGGGACCATTGACTTCCCATTTCGAACGACTGGTTGGTGTGCAGCGGCTGAGGTCTTTGAGCTGCCACAGCAGAACCCACGCCTTCGGGCATTTTCTATCACATACTCGCTTAGCGCAGTTCCGACGAACAGCCCCCAAGTGGCATGGCAGACGTTCGCCAGGACCTAGCCGCGATTTGCTTCAATGCTGCCCACATCCAAGAAACCTCCAACCATGGCATCCCTTAAACATGGAACAATAGTTTGATTCGGTCGCCGCCTACATATGTCAGCCAAAGAGCTAGGAGATGCCCAGGCGCTCCGTTTGTTTCAAACAACACTTACTTAGGGAGAATGAAAATTGCGCGTAGACGTATATGTCAAGGATGTTCTAGCTCGCTGCGAAGCACTAAAGCGAGCCGGCATGTGGCTGCCGGAACCCACGATTCGGCCACGGGCTTGGATCGAGAATTTCGAAAATGGCGACAAAATCCTAGCCGCTCAATTGCTCGAGCGGTTCGTCTTTTATAATCAAAGGTTAACTGATTCCTTATTGATAACTTCATTCTATAGTATTGCCGACGGCTTGGAAAAGGGCCCCGCAGCTCCCGGCAGACTAAACCTCCTGCAAGCATTATCAAATGCTGTCTTCACCCCGGTTTCCGGGGAGGAACCAAATCCCACGGATTCGGGCTATTTCTTATGCCGCCGTACACGCCAAATTCTGAATGTTGACGAGACCCAGATAAAGGTTTCGCGCGAAGCGCTCGAGGCGGCTGCAAACGGGTGCCCCGTCATCTTTGTAGATGACTTTATTGGTTCCGGCGATCAATTTCTGACCACATGGCAGGATAAAACCACTGGGACCTCTTTTGAAGAAATTCATCGTAAGGTCGGTTTCACCGCTATTTACGTAAGCCTCGTAGGCACCGTATCAGGAATCACCAATATTGGAAACAAAGCCCCTTCTGTTGCAGTGTGTGTGACGCACAGAATCGATAGTCGCGGGACGCTTTGGGGCTTGCAGTCATCTAATCCACAGCTATACAGTCAAATTGATTCATTTTTAAGTAAATATACACCAAGGCTCACACCGCATAATTCATACATGTATCAATGTCAGTATCTAACGTACGGCTACAAGCATCGTGGACTCTTCTTTGCATTTGAGCATTCCGTACCCGATGCCACATTACCAATTTTCTGGTGTCGTGGAACCAACAACTGGGAGCCGTTAATTGAGCGAACCTAATTTTCAGACGCAGGCCGCAACACTACGTCAACTGTTCGGCGATAACAGAGCTGAGTGGCCAGCCACCAACTTTCGCGATCTGTTCGTCACTCCAACCTATCTAACAAAACTAGAAGCACGACGTCCGTGCATACTGGTTGGTGGAAGAGGCACAGGAAAAACGACTGCACTCCAGTCATTAAAGTTTGATTCATGCCTTGAACGACTAATAACAGCTGGGCAATCATTTGGCGACCAAGAGTACTTCGGCTTTTTGATTCGCATCAACAAGAATCGAGTTAGAAGTTTTCATGGTCGAGATGAGACTCTGGATTGGGGAAAGTATTTTTCTCACTATTTCAATCTTCTGGCATGTAGCGAACTTACCTTGCTTACATCCTGGCTGGAGAAACAGTCTGGCAAAACTTTTCCTGCCGACGCTATAAAAGCCATTGCCGTAGATCTAGGCATTCTTGATTTTTCCGGAAACTCTGCAACAGAACTTTGCCTTGCAATCAAAAATCAAATCTCCAAGCTCCAACTTAAAGTAAATAATCCAACGAGTTCATTGGAGGTTATTCTGTCGATGGCAGAATCACCCATAAGAATCTTTGTGGATGCATTGGACGCGTTTGGGCTATCTGATGGTCGCACTATCTTTTGCTGTATTGACGAATATGAAAATTTATTAGACTACCAGCAAGCGATTCTAAACACCTATATTAAGCATGCCGCACCCCCACTATCCTATAAGATTGGGGTGCGAAAGAATGGTTTAAGAAATCGCCAAACCCTAGACGGTCAAGATCTGCTGAAGACCCCGGATGATTATTATGAGATTGAAATTGCCGATGAAGGGTTTGAGTACTTTGCAAAACAAGTTGCTTCCGTAAGGCTAAAAACCGCACGAGCTAGTGGAGTTTCTGTACCAGAGAAGCTGTCGGATTTCTTGCAAGACCTGAGTTTGGCCGAAGAAGCCGATCTGCTAGGTGCAGGTCGTGTGGCGAGGGCAGTTCTGCACGAGCTGCAAGGTACAACTGCATTTGAATACTTTCAATCGAAGCCGCCTCATGAAACCTACTTCCTGAAATATTGGCAAGCCAGTGAGGGCAGCTCACTAACCAAGCTCGCGAACGACTGGATCGCAAACGAGCGGGAGTGGCAGGTTCGTCTTGGAAACTATGGTTATGCGAGCTTGTTCTGGTTATCGAAGGGAAACAAAGGGGCGCGAATTCGCAAATATTACTGCGGCGAACGAATATTTCTGGCACTCGCAAGTGGGAATATTCGCTACTTCCTTGAATTAATTGACTGCTCAGTTACGCAAGAATTATCAGAGGGCAAGCAATTTCCCGAAAATCTCTGTCTCACGCCAAAATCACAAACTCTCGCAGCGCGTGAGGTCGGAGAACGGCGATTGAATCAGCTTGAAGGACTTGCCGACCATGGGGTTCAGCTGAAGAGACTCGTTCTTGCAATCGGTAAGGTGTTTTTTGAACTTGCGCGAGAACCACTAGGAAAGACACCCGAGGTAACTTCATTTATCTTGTCAGGCAAAGCAGATGAGATTTTGAATATTTCCAATATGCTCAGTGAAGGCGTAGGGCATTTAGCGTTTGAAGTTGAGCCGGGAACCAAGCTTACGAGCAGGGCTGAAACGCGCGAAGATGAGTACAGACTTCACCGGATTTTCAGTGCATTTTTTGAGATTTCTCATCGCAAGAAGAGACGCATGACATTTGACGCGCAGGACTTAACTGCCGTTTTAGGAGATCATCCTGGGCGTGCCATCTCATCAATGCTTGAAAATAAGCAACAAGTTGATGAGGAAGATTTGCCCGAGCAATTGGCCCTTTTTTCTGCATTCTATGGCGATACCGAAACTGGGGCAGTGAAGAAATGAAGATGCCGCCAGAACACACTCTGAGGTACGACAGCTTCAGGCTGACTGATCTCCTTGTCGATGAAATCGTTATTTCAATTGAGACGTCGCCGGAGGAGCGCGGCAGGATTGATGCATGGAATGAACTGAAGCGAGACGATTTTGATCGATTAATTCTGCTGAGGGACACTAGCCCTGACACAGTCACTGTACTATGCAGCGATGGAAGTCAACCAGTCCTTTTAACAGACTGCGATCGACTGGTATCGCTAAGCAAGGGCGATAAAGTACTTATTGATATCACTGCTTTACCGCATCATGTCTGGGCGCCTATATTTCAAGCCTATGTTAAGGCCGGCAAACAGGTCCGCGCACTATATGTTGAACCTGATAGCTATAAGACTCATCCGTCCCCAGCGTCCGCAAATCTATTCGATTTAAGCGTCTCTTTCGGCGGACTCTCGCCCTTACCTGGTTTTGCAAAGCTTACTGGCCCATCTGATGGTGAACCTACACTCTTCGTTGCATTCCTTGGGTTTGAAGGAAATCGCGCTGAACGCATAATCAATCAAATAGAGCCGCAGCCTAGGGTAATTCCTATAATTGGTGTGCCTGGATTTCAAATTAACTATCCGGCAATAACTGTCGCATGCAATCGATCTTTCTTAAATGAATTTCAGTGCAATGCTGATATTCGACTGGCCAAGGCAAGTTGTCCATTTGAGGCGTTTGACGCGCTCGCGTCAATACGTCGGGATTTTCCCGATCATTACCTATACATCGCACCTGTAGGGACCCGGCCCCATGCACTTGGAGCGTTGCAGTACGCCATCGCTAATGAAAGCCATTGTGAAATCTTATTTGATCACCCGGTTCGACAGTCTAACCGGACTAATGGCCGAGGCCTTATTCACGTCTTCCGTTTCAGCCCTTGAGAAGATATGAGAATGGGGATTGATACCGACAAGTACTACACACCGCCTGCGGTGGCTAACCGTGCGCTTGAGCGCGCGCAACTCGTAAGCAAGCCAATCGTCTGTGCCGACACCGCCTGCGGGTCAGGCAGCCTGCTCATTGCGGCAGAAAATGTTTTAAATGCCAGGTATGGCGTTGGAATTGACAGCGATCCCCACGCGATTCAACAGTTGCGACGAGCCAGACCGGACTGGCGCCTATATGTCGGAGATCTCCTCAAGAGGAATCGTGCCCCACCGACTGGCTTTCCTGGCGCTAACTACGGCGTGGATTTACTTGTTCTGAATCCACCTTTTAGTTTAGGTCCTAGAAAGTATGTCACCGTTAAATACTTAGGGCGATCAGTAAAATGTAGCGTTGCCATGGCCCACATTTTGCGAAGCTTTGAGCTATTCAGACCAATCCAAGGCGCTATCGCAGTAGTGCCTGAGTCATTGCTTTATTCCAACACTGATCAGCACGCGCGCGAACTTCTCGATCATAATTTCTCTTTCACCGAGCTGTTGCAACTCAGCATATATACCTTTAAAGGCGCTCGTGTAAACTCGTTATTTGTACAGATTGCTCCGCAAATCAGTAGGCGCGATTCGTCGATTCAGATCAACACAACACAATTGGATATAATTCCAGTAACCGTGGTGCGAGGTGGCTTGCAAATGCACGCTTTTGAGCGAAGCCCATCTGGTGCACGTGTTATTCATTCAACGGCACTAAGATCTATCGCGACTGGCGGAGTTGCCACGATCTCTGATAAGACATCCTCTACTGCCAAAGGGCGAATATCTGGGTGGATGTTGTTATTGCCACGAGTCGGTTTGCCCAATAAAGAGGCTTTTTGCGCTTTTTATTCAAGAGATGAAGTTCAACTGTCTGATTGCGTAATAGGCATGACTTTTCCTTCCAAGCTTGAAGCGTTTTGCGTCCAACGGCGTATCGTTGCCAATTGGCAATCGCTTCTTAGTATTTATAAAGGGACTGGAGCCAGATACATCACAATTGCCCGTTTCGTTGACTGGCTCTATGACGTTGGCATTCGTGATTGCAATGCCTTAAAGAAAATTAGTGGGCTTACCCTTGTGTAGTTCGATTTATCCATTGCTAAAATATAGATTATCCTGCTTGAACAGCAGAAGTCTTGATTACTAAGCTATCAACTAAGTTGATTCATATAAATCCACACTCAGGATGACGAAAGAAAGCTGCAATCGTATCGGTCTTCGATTTCAATCGGGAGAGCGCCTTTTCGACCGCCAATCGACATTCAAACTTGTTGGCGATGGGGTGTTTGGCGATATCAGCCTTGACGTGCTTCCAGACCTGCTCGTCGGGGTTGAGTTGGGGCGAGTACGGCGGCAGGTAGACGAGTTCGAGGCGGCCCTGGGTGGACTCGACGTAGGACTTGATGGACTTGGCCTTGTGGATGCTGTGGCCGTCCACGACCAGGATGATGGGCTGCTGGGCCTCCAGCATGAGCTGCTGCAGGAAACGTTGGAACACCTCGGCGTTGACCAACCCTTCATGGATCATGAATTGCATGGCGCCGTCCAGGCCAATGGCCGAGATCATCTGGATCGAGGTCCGCGTGCCGGTGCTGCGCACGATGGGCGTCTTGCCTATGGGACCCCAGGTGGTGCCGCAGTGGTAGTCGCTGCGCACGCCAGCCTCGTCGGCAAAGAGCACACGAGCGCCATTGCGCTTGGCGCGCGCCAGCAGTTCGGGCAGAACCTGTGCGCGCCAATTGGAGACGAGCACCGCGTTTTGCTCCCATGCCCTGTGCAAGGGGCGCTGCGGGCTGAAACCCAGGGCGTGCATCACCTTGCCGACCGTGGGAATGCTGAGCTTGACCTTGAACTCTCGCTCGATGAGCTGTGCGATGAGGCGCAACGTCCACAGGCCGAAGTCGAACGAGAGCTGGTTGGGGCAATGCTCGCGCACCAGAAAGGCCAGGCGGCGCAGCTGATCAGCGTTGAGCTTGGGAGGGCGGCCCGAGACCTTCTTGGCCACAAGACCGTTCTGGCCACAGTTGATGAAGGTCGCCACCCACTGCAGCACCGCGCGTGGCGTGATTTCGAAAATCTCCGCAATGTCTGCCGCCGACATTCCCTTGCGATACATCTTCACCGCCTGCATTCGAATCCATTCCTGTTCCTTGCGGCGGGTGGTGAAAACAGCTCTGGTGTCAAAATCTGTGCTCATTCTGGCATTTTACCAGAATTGGCTGGATATGTGAATATACTTACCTAATAGCTTAGTAACAAACGTGTCTATAGACAAGTCGGACTTGACATGCACAGACTCACGATTTGTTTTCGGAGAGCGTAAAGTTGCGCCAGTGTTTGACTTCTTGAGCATTCTATTTCCATGACTCTCTGATCTCGAAAAGCAAACAAAATTCAGACTTTATTAGACCTTATCTATAGTTCGACTTGTAGTTTATCGACAAATATCAGGTATAAAGTCTATTGGAACATCAAAATTCTTACAACGCCATATGATACGACCGTTATTGGATGGCTGCGCCTCCCAATCGATGCGACGTCCAGAAACTTCTACCAAAGCCAATGTCAATGTGATCCGATTCGAGACCGTTACCATATCTTTGAGTTGACTGTTCGGTACGAACTCCACACCCAAGTCTGAAAGCTGTGTCGGAGTTGTCTGGTGTTTTTCATAGAAATCTTCAAATGCTTGTTTGGTTGTGTCGACTGGAGCTTCAGTTACCGCTTTGAACACATGATCGCGGGTCGTTTCCTGCCTGCTTGACTGCAGCAGTACTAACATCAACAAAACCACGGGAACGGCCATTCCCATCAGTGCAGGCCCTGGGCGAGCCTTTGACATCGATGACAAAGCTGATTTGAG
>JAUXXN010000642.1 GCA_030684755.1 Hydrogenophaga sp. | reverse complement strand
CCCATTTCGACTTCTGTCTGGGCACGCTCGGCTTCACGCCCAACAGCGTGCTCACCATGCAGCGCAAGCCCAAACTGGCCCAGGCGCTGGCGGTGATGAACGCTGCCGTGATGGACCCCGACGGTGATGTGGACCTGGGCTTTCGTCGCCTGGTGGGGCATGTGGTGAGCAAAGTGTCGGGCTGTCTGTATTGCCAAGCACACACCCTGCTGGGCGCTAAAAACTTCGGCGTCAGCGAGGCCAAGTTAGCCGATGTGTGGACCTACGCCAGCAGCCCGCACTACAGCGCCAAAGAGCGCCTAGCGCTGGACTTTGCGCTGGCCGCGTCTTCGCAGCCCAACGCCGTGACCGACGCCCAGTTTGCCGAGCTGCAACAGCACTGGAGCGACAGCGAAATTGTGGAACTGCTCGGCGTGGTGGCGATGTTTGCGTTTCTCAACCGCTGGAACGACACCATGGGCACACCGCTTGAACCGGTGCCCACCGCGCTGGCCCGGGAAACGCTGGGCGCGCAGGGCTGGAACCTGGGCAAACACGGCGCATAACGTCGCCGGGCGCTGCCCTAAGCGCTGGCGACTTATCTCCAGCGAATCGGCTCAATGTGCACGCTGCCTTGCATACTTGAAAGGGTAAGCGCGCCCTCTTGCACCGTGGCCTGCAATTGCATGCTGCGCTCGGCCATGCTGGCCAGCGCGGGCGCCACCTCGGTGGGCAGACGCCACACCTGCAGCCGGTCCAGGCGCGTCAGCTTGGTCTCAATGCCCCGCCACCACACGTCAGCCGCCGAGCCAAATGCGTAGAGCACCACCGCGTCGGCCTTGCTGCAGGCTTTGGCCAAGGGTTTGTCTTCGGGTTGGCCCACCTCGATCCACAAGCGCTTGCGCCCGGTGTAATCGGTCAGCGACACGTCCGGGTCGTCCGGGTCGGACAGACCAGCACCAAAGGCCAGCGTGCCGTCGCCCCGACAGGTGTCTTGCAGCTCGTGGGCGTGCAGCGCCAGCGCCACCAGCCGCACCATCATGCGTTCGTCGTTCTCGCTTGGGTGGCGGGCCAGGGTCAGCGCGTGGTCGGCGTAGTAGCCGTGGTCAATATCTGCAATTTGCAGATTCGCCTTGAAGATGGTGGATTTGATGGCCATACGGCTGGATGAGAAGCGAGAGGCAAAAACGAAAGCAAAATGCAAAAAAGCGGACCCTGTTGCCAGAATCCGCTTTCTAATTTTGGTGGCGATAGGTGGACTTGAACCACCGACATCAGCATTATGAATGCTGCGCTCTAACCAACTGAGCTATATCGCCGAAGCAGGCAAGATTATAGCGGCATTTTTGTCCTTTTTTTCAGGCACCAGCGCACGAAAGAATCCCAATCCTGACCTGAAGGTGGCCTACGGGTGTGAGATCCGTCAAGTCTGTTGTTCGTCTCCCAGGGCGGGTCTCACGGGTACAGGGGATAGCTCAGAACAATTAGACGGCTTTGTCGACCCGGTGTAAGGTATTGGTGTCTTGACGGGTTTTGGCCTCCGCCAAACGGCCCGCCAGGTCATTCATCAACCACGAACAGGAGACAAACATGCCCGCATTGAAAGGCTCAAAAACCGAGCAATGCCTGAAAGACGCCTTCGCTGGCGAATCGCAGGCCAACCGCCGCTACCTGTATTTCGCGAACAAAGCCGACATCGAGGGCCAGAACGACGTGGCCGCGCTGTTCCGATCCACCGCCGAGGGTGAAACCGGCCATGCCCATGGCCACTTGGAGTTTCTGGAGCAGTCGGGCGACCCAGCCACCGGTATGCCCATTGGCTCCACCCGCGACAACCTGGCCTCGGCCGTGGCCGGTGAGACGCACGAGTACACCGACATGTACCCCGGCATGGCTAAAACCGCCCGTGAAGAAGGTTTTGACGAAGTGGCCGACTGGTTTGAAACCCTGGCCAAGGCCGAGCGTTCGCACGCCAACCGCTACCAAAAAGCCTTGAACGAGTTGGTGGACTGACTGCATCCTTCCCCATCGCTGGCTCACGGTGTATAGCCAGCGCAGCCCTTCAAAGGGTTATGCCTGCGGTACCGGGAAAGCCGGTACCGCAGCATTCCCTGTTGGAGTGCTCTCTGCGGAGGACCGTTTTTGAAAGCGTTGCAAACCAGCGCTTTCAAAAACCCACCAGAAACCCGCACAGACGAGGAGACACCACATGGCCACCGAAGGCAACCTGCAAGCGCCCACACGCCACGCACTGGACTGGAAAAACCCCGACTTCTACAACGAAGAAAAATGCTTCGGTGAACTGGAA
>JAUXXN010000634.1 GCA_030684755.1 Hydrogenophaga sp. | reverse complement strand
CACAGTGGGGTTGTAAACCTTCAAATTTAAAAAATCCGCGCAGCAGTAAATTTTTGCTATCAAAAATTTAATTTCGATAGGTCTCTAAAGCAGTCGCTGTACCTATGTTGGGCCTAGCGCCTTCTTGTGTCCAGATGTTTGGCATTGAGTTTTTGAAGTCAGCGATTTGCTCGGGTCAATGCCACCAGCTGGACCAAACCCCGTGCCACATCTACGTTCCTACGGGTGAACCACCTATCCGCTCATGCCATAATTAGGCACTGGCATATTTTCTCATCCAAATTCGCTGCACGTGGGTAAGGCAAAACAACCGTTTCAAATTTTACCCGCACACTTGCAATGCTTGCAGTAACAAAGCATACAGCCGTGGGTTCAGTAGTAGTAAATAGCTACATCACGTCACTTAAATGGCGTTTGTCTTTTTTCGTTCTTAACATGAACATCAAATTTTTATAAGATGCTGTTCAATTTGACTTGTTTGAAGGCAACATGAAACTGACCTCAATCTTTTCTGTGGGTGTTATGGCGCTCACATTAGCAACCACGTCTCAAGCCCAGAGCCCGTTTCGCATCGCCACGGGAAGTACGGGTGGTACCTACTACCCCATTGGCGGCATCATCGCCGCAAGTCTGAGCCAGTCGCAGAACCTTGTGGTTTCAGTGCAGGCCTCTAGCGGCTCGGTGGCCAATGTGAACGGTATCTCACGTGGTGATTTTGAATCGGGATTTGCTCAATCCGACGTTGCAACCTGGGCTTACCGCGGTTCGATGATCTTTGAAGGCAGGCCTAAGCAGGCCAACTTGCGGCTGATCGCGAACCTCTACCCAGAAACTATTCATGTTGTGGTGAGAAAAGACTCGGGTATCCGCAGCGTGGCCGATCTGAAGGGCAAGCGTGTATCACTCGATATGCCAGGCAGCGGTACCATGGTCAACGCCCGCATGGTGTTGGAGGCCCACGGTGTGAATGAAAGCGACATCCAGCCGCAGTACATCAAAACCCACCAAGCAGGCGATAGGCTTCAGGACGGAGAGCTTGATGCGTTCTTCTTTGTGGGGGGTGTACCCGCTTCAGCGATTGCACAGCTGGCCGCTTCCGGCGTTGAAATAGCGCTTCTCCCACTTGATGGCGCACCTGCGGACCGCTTGCGTGTGGGAAGCCCCTTCTTTTCTACATTTACGGTCGATGCTGGCGCCTACAAAGGCGTAGCCCCTGTGCAAACCCTGGCCGTCGGTGCGCAGTGGTTGACAAGCGCAAGAGCCGATCCCGATGTGATTTACCAAGTCACCAAGGCGCTTTTTTCAGAGTCCACGCAAAAAGCATTGCAATCCGGTCATTCCAGGGGTAAGTTGATTACGCTGAAAAGCGCTGTCCCCGACTCTGGAATTCCTTTGCATCCTGGCGCTGAAAAATTCTACAAAGAAGCTGGTGTGCTGAAGTGAACCGCTTTGCAGGGCTCGCGACCCTTAAAGCCTGGTATTTAAAGCCTTCGACTGCGTTATGTTTCAAGTGGCTTTGGTTTTCCCCGATCGGTCGAAACGGTAGCCCTACATACAAGGATTTGCCAAAATGTGCCTCGCCCAACTCATCTCTTCGTTTCGCAAGCTGTGCTTGAAGCGCAAACCCTTGGATTTTTTGCGTTCTGCGTTTCAGTCGGTGGTCGGCGCAACCGTGCTGGCTGTGATGGCTGTTAGCGCTCACGCTGGAGTACCGGGTTGGCCGACAGACAAGATTGCACAGGGGGCGGTAAAAATCGGAGGATCTGAAGTCCCGTTGCTCCAAGCCCGTCCTGTCGATAGCTTCTTTACCTATGCAGGTCTGGTCGGCGATGGAGACCCGGGCGTGATCATCACGCGTGACCGCAAGATCGATGAAATCATGCGGATAATGCGGGGTATTGAGAAAAATACCGGAAAACAAAAGATGCTTACGGTAGTTTTTTATCACATCAATGCCAGCGATGGCCCCAGGGGTATCTTGCGGGACATCGGCAATGCTGAACCTGACAAGGTGCTTGAAAAGCACATCATCAATTACTTGAGTATCCTGAGGCAGCTTGAAGGCTACAAAGAAGCAACACGACCAGTGCCGGCCACATTATTGCTTTCTCCAGATTTTCTGGGTGAGCTGCATATGGACTGCCAGCCACGCAGATGCAAGATTCCGTGGCACACAGCTGTTCCACTGGGCGAAGCCCTCGGCGCAGCCTTTGATTATCTGAAGCTGGACAAGAGCGAAATTCCACCCGAATTTTTGGCGCCGAATACCGAGCTGAAAGACTACATCCGAGCCATCAACTGGATGTCTCATAAGTTTGCACCCAGCGTACCGTTCGGTTGGCAGATCAATGTCTGGGCTGGCGACCCAAGGGCGCACGGCTGGCTGCACATGGCCGCTCAAAAAGATCCAACTCTGGTGGAAAAGCGCGTGAATGCCGAGGCCGCCTTCCTGCGCAGGATGAATGTGATGGGCAACGAAAATCCGATATTCGAGCCCCATTTCATCGCGTTCGATAAATATGAAAGAGACGTTTTTGACCGAACGCTGGCGGGAGCTGGAGTCAATGCTGGTTATCTTTACAGCGTGCAAGTTCTTGACGTTTACGTCCAACTCGCGAAGGGGATTTCTGAGGCGTTCAACAACAAACCCGTGATGTTGTGGCAGGTGCCGGGAGGACATCTTCAGACCGTCGGTGACATTGACGACAGAGGGGCCAATGCCTCTACCGAACCAGACTATTTCTTGGGCAATCCGGCAGTAGAAGACGATCTTTCGAATGTGGCGTCTTATATCCGCGACACGCCGATGCCAACTAATACACAGATTTATCAGTCAAATGCCAAAACGGTGGGTGAGTACCTGAGGTGCCCAACCGAAAGGCCCAATTGCTGGAAAGTGGGCCACCTTGGCGACCTGAAGGCTGCCAATGTTTTTGCCATTCTTTGGGGAGGAGGTTCGACCACCTCCATCGTCGGTCTATCCAGCCATCTAGACGACAACGGATGGGCTTTTCGCCGATTGCAGTCGCATGGTTTGAATAACGGGAACGGTAGCCATGCGCGCGTTGTTCTGGAGCCGCTAAAGGCAAATGCCAGACCTAAGAGTGCTTCCGCAGCCAATGCCAAAGGCGCGTCGGCAAAAAAGGGCCGATCCAAGCGCTGAACCACACGGTCGTGCCTGACAGCCACCTGCATCGTGCTCACAGAGCTGAGAGTCTTTGTCTATTGGGCTAAGGCGATCGTGTTGTGGGCGGGACGCAGCGGCTGTGGTTTGTGCCTGTGCCAGGCGGAGGTCAACGCGTCAAGGACGTTGAAAATCAGGGTCATATGTTATTGACTTACCCTCAACTCTGCGCCCCCGTTGGTACCACAGGCACCCCGTCTTTGGGGATCGCACGCGGCTTGCCTTCCCGGTCAATCGCCACATAGGTCAGGCTGGCTTCGGTCACTTTCACGTACTGGCCCTGGGCAGAGAAGCGCTCGGCAAACACCTCCACCTGCACCGTGATGGACGTGTTGCCCACCCGCGTGACGTGTGAGAAGAAGCTCAAAATGTCGCCCACCCGCACGGGCTGCTTGAAGATGAACTGGTTCACCGCCACGGTGGCCATGCGCCCGCGCACATAGCGCGCAGGCAGCACGGCGCCGGCCAGGTCCACCTGGGCCATGACCCAACCGCCGAAGATGTCTCCGTTGCCGTTGGTGTCGGCCGGCATGGGGATCACTTTGAGAACCAGTTCGCGGCCTTGCGGTAGGGGGGTTTCTGGGCGGGGGCTTGATTCGTGGGACATGGGCACAATCTGGTTGCAACAAATCTCCATTCTCCTGCATGCGCCCCAACTCGCCCAGTCCTGCCGCCGTCGCCTTGCCCGCCAACCACCCCGCCGGTGGCGTACCCGCCTCCCAGCGGTCGGACTGGGTCACGCTCTCTCGCCTGTTTCCCTACCTGTGGCAATACAAGTGGCGCGTGGTGTTTGCTCTGGCGTTCATGGTCGCAGCCAAAATGGCCAATGTGGGCGTACCGTTGCTCTTGAAAGAGCTGGTGGACGCGATGACGATCAAACCCGGCAGTGTGCAGGCGTTGCTGGTGGTGCCGCTGGGGCTGATCGTGGCTTATGGCGCGCTGCGCCTGTCCAACACCGTGTTCACCGAACTGCGCGAGCTGGTGTTTGCCAAAGCCACCGAGGGCGCCACGCGCAGCATTGCCCTGCAGGTCTTTGGCCACCTGCACGCGCTGAGCCTGCGCTTTCACCTGGAGCGCCAGACCGGCGGCATGACACGCGACATTGAGCGCGGCACGCGCGGCGTGCAGTCGCTGATCTCGTATTCGCTCTACAGCATCTTCCCCACGCTGATTGAAGTAGCCATGGTGCTCACGCTGCTGGGCACGATGTTCGACATGGGTTATGTATGGATCACGCTGGTGGCGCTGGTGCTCTACATCACCTTCACGGTGGTGGTGACCGAGTGGCGCACCAAGTTCCGCCGCGAGATGAACGAGCTGGAGTCGG
>JAUXXN010000633.1 GCA_030684755.1 Hydrogenophaga sp. | reverse complement strand
TTCCATCATTTCAATCTGTCTGATTTCTGGAAGCTCTTTTGCCGCTTGAACATACCCTTGCGGTAGAACGGAAAGAGCTGGAAGTAGGCGCGGATCTTGAGCCAGCGGCCATACAGGCCCATGGGTTCAAACAACACAATGGCGATCAGCACCATGCCGTAGACCACACCCTTGATGCCCGCGGCCTCGCCAATCACGGCGGGCAAAAAGTCTTTGCCAACGGCGATCAGCTGCGGCATGACGATGATGAAAAGGGCACCCAGAAACGCGCCGTGGATGGAGCCCAGGCCGCCAATCACCACCATCAGCAGCAGGTCGACCGACTGCAGCAGGCTGAACTGGTCGGGTGACAAAAACTGGATCTGGTGGGCGTACAGCGCACCGCCAATGCCTGCCAGCGCTGCCGACAGTGCAAAGCTCGTGGTTTTGTAGCGCGCTAGGTTGATACCCATGCTCTGGGCCGAAATTTCCGAGTCGCGGATGGCGACGAACGCCCGCCCGGTGCTGGATCGCATAAGGTTGACGATGGCCAGGGTGGACGCCACGGTAATGACCAGGCACAGAAAGTAAAACTCGTTGGATGAGTCGAGTTCCCAGCCAAACAGGCTGGGGGGGGTCACCATCAGGCCTGAGTTGCCACCGGTCATGCTTTCCCAGCGCGCCATGGCTTCTTCCACAATGAAGCCAAACGCCAGCGTGGCCATGCCCAGGTAAATGCCTTTCACCCGCAGCGCCGGCAAGCCAACCACCATGCCCACGGCGGCTGAAAGCAAACCCGCGCAGGCCAGTGCAATGGGGAAGGGCACGCCTGCGTTGACCATGATGGCTTGCGTGTAGGCGCCCACGCCCAGAAACGCCGCATGACCGAGCGAAAACAGCCCGGTAAAGCCGGCCAGCAGCATCAGCCCCAGGCCGACGATGGCGTATATCAGTACAAAGGTGAGCTGCGCCAGCCAATACTCTTGAATGAGCCAGGGGGCAGCCACCAGCAGCACGCCCAGCAGGCTGTACCAGAACGTGTGGCCGCCGTGCTTGGCCAGCCGGATGTCCTGGTTGTAGTCAGTCTTGAAGAGGAATCTCATTTAGTCTCCGCCGAGCCGCCTCAAGGAGGCTGACGCCCCCTCGGGGGGCAGTGAATGCACGAATTGACGAACGTGGGGGGTCATGCCGTCAGACCTTTTTCCGGAGCTTTTCGCCAAACAAACCGTTGGGCTTGAGCACCAGCATGATCAGCACCACGATGTAGGGCGCGATGTCCTTGAAGCCTTCGGCCATGTAAAAGCCCGCCAGCGCCTCCACAATGCCAATGATCAGACCGCCCACAATGGCACCGGGCAGGCTACCAAAACCACCTACCACCGCTGCCGGAAACGCCTTGAGGCCAATAAATCCCATGTTGGCGTGCACAAAGGTGATGGGCGCGAGCAGCAGTCCCGCAATGGCCGCTACCGCTGCGGCCAGGCCCCACACCAGGCCGTTAAGCCGCTTCACAGGAATGCCCATGTAATAAGCTGCCAACTGGTTTTGCGATGAAGCCTGCATGGCAATGCCCAACTTGGTATAGCGGAACATGGCGAACAAACCCGCACACAGCACCGCCGTGGCGCCGATCACCACCACCTGCTCGGCCGATACCACCAGCGTACCCATGCGCAGCACCTCACCGGCATAGGGCACGGGCAGGGTGTGGGTGTCGGTGCCAATGTCGGGAATCATGGTGATGACACCACGCAGCACATAGCCCACGCCAATCGTCAACATAACTATGGAAAACGCGGGCTGGCCGAGGATGGGGCGGATCACCACCCGTTCCAGCAGCACGCCAAAAATGCCCATGCCCGCAATGGCCGCTGGCACCGAAATCCAGAACGGAAAGCCCAGCACGGTCATGGCGGCCAAGCCGCCAAAGGCGCCCACCATCATCAGGTCGCCTTGGGCGAAGCTCACCGTTTCGGTGGCTTTGTAAATCAGCACGAAACCCAGGGCAATGAGTCCGTAGATACAGCCCTGGGCCACACCGCTGATGAGCAGTTGCAGCAATTGCACGCATGTCTCCTAAAGGTTCTTGTCGGCACGGGTGTGGCGAAGCTTGTTTGTGAAAAACAATGTTTTCCGAACGCCCGTGCTTTTACGAAGCTTAGTCGGGGACACAAGCGCTTGCCCATGGGGGTTTCCCGCAGGCGGTTGCTGTAGGTGACACGCAGCATTTATGCCAAGCAAACGCTTTGTAAAAACGGTGTGTAGCGCTATGCTGAAGGCTTCATTGTTTTGCTCTTGCCATGAAGTCCATACGAATCGGAGCCGGTCTCGGCTTTTACGGCGACAACTGGGAGCCTGCGGTGGCCACCCTGGAGCGCGGCAACGTGCAGTTCATTGCCAGCGACCACTTGGCCGAACTCACGCTGGCTATTTTGCAAAAAGACCGCCAGCGCGACCCGGCGCTGGGCTACGCCCGCGACGTGGTGCCCATGCTGCTGCGGTTGTGGCCGCTGATGCGCGAGCGCGGTGTGCGCTTCGTGTGCAACGCGGGCGGGCTCAACCCGCACGGCGCAGCGCAGGCGGTGCTGGCCGCGTTTGCCGCCAAAGGCTTCACGGCGCGGGTGGCGGTGGTCACCGGCGACGACGTGTTGCCGCAGTTGCTCGACGCAGCCACACCCGCCAGCACACTGGCCCACCTGTTCACCGGCGAGCCAGTGGCCAGCGTGCGCGAGCGCCTGGTGTTTGCCAACGCCTACCTGGGCGCGGCGCCCATCGTGCAGGCGCTGGACGCGGGGGCCGACATCGTCATCACCGGACGCGTGGCCGATGCGGCGCTGTTTCTCGGCCCGCTGGTGCACAGCCTGGGCTGGACGCTCACGGGCGCCACCGAAACCCGAGACCTGGACCGCCTGGCGCAAGGCCTCACCGTGGGCCACTTGCTGGAATGCTCGGGCCAGGGCAGCGGCGGCAATTTTGGCAGCCAAGGCGCCTGGCAGGCCATTCCCGACCTGGCTCACATCGGCTACCCCATTGCCGAGGTGTGGGAAGACGGCTCCGCGCTCATCACCAAGGCGCCGGGCACGGGCGGGCGCGTCAACTTCGACACCGTGCGCCAGCAGCTGCTTTACGAGGTGCACAACCCGCACGCCTACCATGCACCCGACGTGGTGCTGGACATGGGCCGCATCACCCTGCACGACGAAGGCCACGACCGGGTGCAGCTGACGGGCGCACGGGGGCAGCCGCCAAGCAATCAGTTGAAGGTGGTGGCTGGTTACCGCGATGGCTACAAAGCCGAGGTGACCTGGGGCTTTTCGTGGCCCGATGCCTGGGACAAAGCGCAGGCCGCGCAGGCCACCATCCGCGCCCAGTTGCAGGACAAGCGCATACCCCACGACGAGCTGTACATCGAATACCCCGGCCTGAATTCGGCCCACGGCGCGCTGGCGCCACTGCCACACGCGGATGCGCTCAACCAGCTCAACGAGGTGTGGACCCGCATGGTGTTGCGCACCCCGGTGAAAGCCGCCGCCGACGGTTTCGGGCGGCTGTTTCCCTGGCTGGCGCTGAGCGGCCCGGCTTACACCTGCGGCTTCCATGGCCTGCACAACACCAGCGAGCTGCTGGGCATCTGGCCCACCCTGATTCCCCGTGCTGCGGTGGAAGCCGGTGTGCGCGTGGAGCTGCTGTCAACCCCAGGAGCGGTGTCATGAACGACCCGACCAACAAGATCGACAAGATTCGCGTGCCGCTGGTGCGCATCGCCCACGCCCGCAGCGGCGACAAAGCCGACTGGGTGGACTTCGGCCTGTTCGCCTGGAACGCGGCGGGCTACGCGCTGCTGGTGCGCGAAGTGACGGCCGAGCGTGTGCGCACCCACTTCGCCCCTTGGCTGCCGGGCGAGGTAGACGCCTGGCCGCTGCCCAACATCCTGGCGCTCAAGTTCGTGTTGCGCGGTGCGCTGCAGGGCGGTGGTGCACGCAACCTGCGGCTCGACAACCTGGGCAAAGCGATGGCGGGCGCACTGCTGCGCATGGAAATCGAGGTGACACAGGCCGAGTTGGCCGAGGCGCTGACCGGCCCGCGTGTGGGCTGGTGGGGCGATGGGTTGTCTGCCTCCTCAGCATCCCCTGCATGTGCGTTCGGACCGGGTGAAGGCCAGCCCAACACCCTTTGAAGCCCGTTGCGCAATAAGTGCACCCCACAGAGGTCCCAACCGTTGGGGCCCCAGTTGGACTTCCTACAGCGCCAGCGCGTGCCATCATCACCGCCATGAACACACCTATCAACGACAGCGCCGACGTGCTGGTGCTGCAACACCTGAACGAAGACGGGCCCGGTTACCTGGGCCA
>JAUXXN010000632.1 GCA_030684755.1 Hydrogenophaga sp. | reverse complement strand
CACAGTTATGCCATTCCAAGGCGGTGCGGATCACATCGATGTCAATGCTTTGCATCAGGTGGGTGTCTCGGTCCATTCGGCGGGCCAGCTCAGGCGGTGGCCGGTGAGCGTGGCCAGGGCTTCGATGTCTTCGGGCGTATCTATGTCGATGCAGTAGTGCGTGTTGGGGCTGGGCCATCGGTGCACCTGTTCGGGGTGCTCGGTTCTCCACTGTGGACCGCCCATCCCAGCGTTGCCGGCCAGAATCTGTTGTCGCACTTCGCTGCTGAACATCACTGGGTTGCCGGGCATGCCGTCTACTTCGGGTTGCACCCATTGTGTCCCAGCAGGTCTGTGGGTGTAGGCGCGCACCAGGTCGGTGATGTCTTGTGAGGTGATGAGTGGCTGATCGGCCAGGGCCACCAAGACTGCGTCCAAGTTGGATGGCAGCGCCTGCAACCCGATGCGCAGCGAAGATGCCGTGTCGGGGCCAGGGTCTGGGTTGTGCGTTATGTTCACGCAAAGCGGTTGCAGAGCGCGTGCCATGTGCGCAGCATGGTGACCGAGCACCACCTCCATACGCTGCACCCCGGCTATCGAGAGAGATTTGATTTGGCGCTCAATCAGCGCCATGCCGTTCAGCTTTAGCAGGCTTTTGGGCCGGTGGCCCATGCGCGAACCCGAGCCTGCGGCCAACACCACGGCGCCCACCGCCAAAGAACCCTGTTTGTGCATCTGCCGTCTCCTGCCAAAGTGGTGCCAACCCGCGCGAAGCGTACCGCAAGGCGGCCCATCGCATACACTTCTACGCTGTTTTTTCGAGGTATTCCATGAGTCTCCAATGCGGTATCGTGGGCCTGCCCAACGTCGGCAAGTCCACCCTTTTCAACGCGCTGACCAAAGCCGGCATCGCAGCTGAAAACTATCCCTTTTGCACCATCGAGCCCAACACGGGCGTCGTCGAGGTGCCCGACCCGCGCCTGCAGCAGCTGGCCACCATCGTCATGCCCGAGCGCATCGTGCCGGCCATCGTGGAATTTGTGGACATCGCTGGCCTGGTGGCCGGTGCCAGCACGGGCGAGGGCCTGGGCAACAAATTTTTGGCGCACATCCGCGAAACCGACGCCATCGTCAACGTGGTGCGCTGCTTTGTAGACGACAACGTGATCCACGTCGCCAACAAGATCGACCCGATTGCCGACATCGAGGTGATTCAGACCGAGCTTTGCCTGGCCGACCTGGCCGCGGTGGAAAAAGCCTTGCACCGCGTGCAGAAAACGGCACGTTCGGGTGACAAGGAGTCGATCAAGCTGGTGGCGATTCTGGAAAAGTGCCTGACCGCGCTGAACGAAGTCAAGCCGGTGCGCACCATTGATTTCAGCAAGGAAGAGCTGCCGCTGTTGAAGCAGTTCTTCCTGATCACGGCCAAGCCCGCCATGTTTGTGGCCAACGTGGCTGAAGACGGGTTTGAAAACAACCCCCTGCTGGACCGCCTGAAAGCTTTTGCCGACGCGCAAAATGCGCCTGTGGTGGCCATTTGCGCAAAGCTCGAAGCCGAGATGAGCGAGATGAGCGACGAAGACCGCCAGATGTTTCTGGAGGAGCTGGGCCAGAGCGAGCCCGGCCTGAACCGCCTGATTCGCGCCGCCTACAAGCTGCTGGGCCTGCAAACCTATTTCACCGCGGGCGTGAAAGAGGTGCGCGCCTGGACCATCCACGTGGGCGACACCGGCCCGCAGGCGGCCGGCGTGATCCACACCGATTTTGAGAAGGGCTACATCCGTGCCCAGACCATCGGTTTTGACGACTACATCCAGTACAAAGGCGAGCAGGGCTCAAAAGACGCCGGCAAGATGCGGGCCGAAGGCAAAGACTACGTGGTCAAAGATGGTGACGTGCTGAACTTTTTGTTCAGCAGCTGAGCATGAGCAACGCCCAGCGGCCCGAACCGCAGCGCCTGTCCAAGCGCCTGGCGGCCCAGCTGCCTTGTTCGCGCAGCGACGCTGAAAACTACATCGCCGGGGGCTGGGTGAGGGTGGACGGCGTGGTGGTGGAAGAACCCATGGAGCGCGTGCGCGACGAGCAGGCGGTGGTGCTCGACCCCAAGGCCAAGATGGAGCCGCTGGAGTCGGTGACGCTGATCTGGCACAAGCCGCACAACCGCGTGCTGCCCAACGAGACGTTCCTGCCCGACGCGCTGGCCGCCAAATGGTTCACCAACACCAACCGCTTCAAGGGCGACCGCTCGGGCGTGCGCCCGCTCAAAGCGCACCGCCACAAACTGTTGCCGGTGGCGGCACTGTCCACCGCCATGAGCGGGTTGATGGTGTTCACCCAAAACCCGAGCGTGGCACGCAAGATCACCGATGCGTCGGCGCAGATTGAGCACGAGTGGCTGGTGGAGGTGGCCGAAGACCCGGCGCTGGAAGACGACGCCCGGCGTGACGCGGTGCTCAAGTCCTTGTCGAAAGCGCTGTTTTTCGACGGCTGGACCGTGCCCACGGCGCGCGCCAGTTGGCAGAGCGAGCTGCGCCTGCGCCTGGCCATCAAAGGCAATCTGCCGGGCCAGGTGGAACACCTGTGCGAACGCGCCGGACTGAAGATCACCGCCGTGCGCCGCCTGCGGCTGGGCCGCATTGGCCTGGCTGGCCTGCCGGTGGGCGAGTGGCGTTACCTGATGCCTTACGAGCGCTTTTGAACCTGGGCGGCCCAGACGCTCAGCGCCATGGCCGCCAGCATCACCACCAGCCCCACTTCGTGCAGGCGCAGCATCTGGCCCTGCGCAATCATCATGCCGCCCAAGCCGGCGCCCATGGCTTGGCCCGCGTACATGGCCGAGGTGTTGAGCGCCACCGTGGCCGGGGCCAGCGCTGGCGCGATGTGTACCAAGCGCGCCTGCTGCGCCGAGTTGGCAGCAAAGCATCCGATGGCCCAAGGCACCATCACCAGCGCTTGCTGCCACAGCCCGGCCCGGCCCAGCGGCCACAGCAGCAGGCTCAGCGCCATGCCGCCCATCATCAGCAGGGCGCCGCGCGAGGCGCCGATGCGGTCGATCCAGCGCGACAGCGCCACATTGCCCGCCAGGCCAAAAGCGCCAAACCACAGAAATAGCAGCGACAAGGTGCCGCCGCCCACACCCAGGGTTTGCACCAGGTAGGGCGCGAAGTAAGAAAACAGGGTGAACTGGCTAAACGCCGACAGCAGCGTGACGCCCACCGCCAGCATGAGGGCGGGCGAACCCAGCGTCTGGCCCCAGGCTTGGCGCGACAGCGCGGCGGGCCGAATGCCGTTGGGCATGTCGCGCCACACCCAGGCGGCGCTGGCGAACGACATCAGCGCCACCAGGCCAAAGGCCCATCGCCAGCCCAGCGTGCCGCCGATCCAGGCCGCCAGCGGCATGCCCATGACCGACGCCACCGACCAGCCCAGAAAAACAAACGTGATGGCCCGCCCACGCTGCGAGGGGGGCACCAGCAAGCCCACGCAGGCAGCGGCCTGTGGCGTGAAAATGGCTGGCGAAATAACCGCCAGCACCCGCAGCGGCAGCAGGGCGGTGTAACTGGGTGCCAGCGCACAAATACCCATGAGCAGCGCATACCAGACCAGCGAGAGCGTGAGCAGGCGCCGGCGGTCCCAGCCAGCCACCAGGGTGGCAAAAGCGGGTGCTCCCAGGCCCATCAAAATCGCGCCCGCCGTGATGAGCTGGCCAGCCTGTGGAATGGACACGCCCAGCGACTGGCTGATGTCGTTGAGCGTGCCCGGCACCACCATCACACCGGTGCCGATGACGAAATTACCCATCATCAGCGCCCAGAGGGTGCGCGGCAGGGCGGCGTCGCGTTGGGGGTGGGTCATGTGGTTGGGCGCTTGCCAAAGGGCGCCCAAGTATCGCCCCGAAGCGCCGGAGGCATCAGAACGGCAGTCCCCCCGGGAACACCCAGAGCAGGGCGCCGGTCATGGTGAGGTAGCGCAAAAACTTGCCCACCGCCATGTAGGCCACGCAAGGCCAGAACGGAAACTTGAGCCAGCCGGCCACAGCGCACAGCGGGTCGCCCACCACCGGCAGCCACGCCAGCAGACAGGCCTTGGGGCCAAAGCGCTCCAGCCAGCGCAGCGCGTGCGGGTGTTGTGTTTGGGTGTGACGGGCTTTGTCCACTACGGTGTGTGCGCCCAAGCCCATGGCCCAGCTCACGGCGCCGCCCAGTGTGTTGCCGACAGTCGCCACAAAGATCACGGGCCAGAACAGTTCAGGGCTGAGCTTGATCAGCGCAAACACAGCTGGTTCAGAGCCCATGGGGAGCAGCGTGGCCGACAAAAAGGCTACCACAAACACGGTGCTCAGGCCCACCTCGGGCAGGGCCAGCAGTTGCAGCAGGGAAACGATCCAATCGGGCATGGGCGGTGAGTCAGAGATGGGAAGTCGGTGATGGGGGTGTCTGTATCCGCACGGTGGAGCATATCGCCTGCTGAAAAAACAGGCAGATACAATGCCCATCCC
>JAUXXN010000629.1 GCA_030684755.1 Hydrogenophaga sp. | reverse complement strand
AAACGACTTTGCGCCGATGATAGTGCGGATTCCCGTGTGAAAGTAGGTCATCGTCAGGCTCTTACCAGCCCCCCAAACCCCCTCGTACATCGCGTACTTGGGGGTTTGGGCTTTATGGCTTCACAGCCGTTTAAGCTTCTGACGTTCACTCGATGAGTGGTCAGAGTGGTATTCGCTAAACGTTGCGGACAACGCTCCCTTCAATGACAAGGGCGTTGTTGCGCTCTAGGTCGTTCAGCAGCGCTTGCACCCACTCGGTACCCGCTTCAGCATCTTGGCCTTTGAAGGGCATGGCGTCTCTGAGGTATGCGGTTTTGAACGCCCAAGTCACGATTTCATGTATGTCCACGGACTGCCATTCCAGCAACTTGTACTTCACCAAAACCTTCAGGCCGTGTCGGTGGTGTTTTGCTGGGTTTTTTACGAAGTAATCCAGCTTCGCGCGTGCACGGTGCAACGCATCCGAGATGTCGTGAAAAACCGAACCGTGGCCAGGTACAACGGTCAAGGGGTTTAACTGCTCGATCAGATTGAGTGTTTCGGCCACTTCATCGAATGCCGCGATCCCTTCCAGCTCTGGGAAAACGACGCCAAATCCGTTTTCCCAGAGGGCGTCTGCTGAAAGCAGCACACGGTGTTCGGGCTGAAAGAGGACGATCGAGTGCGGGTCATGGCCTTCAGCTGCGTGGATCTGCCAGGTGTGGGAACCGAGCCGGATTGATGTTCCGGGCAGCAATACCGCATTGTGACGAAATGGCGGGCAATATTGACCGGTGGGTTCGTATGTGAGGGCGACCGGGTCCCAGTCCGCCACGCAGTGGGCATGACCTGGGGGTATGTGTGTGCTGATCTGGGGATAGCGTTGCTGCAAGGCTGCGTTGCCCCCGCAGTGGTCGCTGTGCAGGTGGGTGTTGAGGATGAGGTCCAGAGGTTTCCCGCCAAGGATCTGCTCGACGAGCGCAAGGGTCTGGTTGGCGTGGGAACAATAGCCGGTGTCCACCAGGGCGGTGGGACCTTCGCCTTGGATAAGGATGTTGTTGGCTGAAAGCCAGCCGCGTTCAAAAAAAGTGATGCCTGCTGAGGTCAGCATGTCGGCTGTGGCGTGTGGGGCGTGGTTCACAGTGGGTGTTGGGCCAGGTTTGCTTGGTATGCGTCACTGCTCAGGGCGCGGATCGCAGGGCGCGGCGCAGAATTTTTCCGACATTGGTCTTGGGCAGTTCGTCGCGGAACTCGATGTGCTTGGGGCGTTTGTAACCCGTCAGGTTGTCGTGACAATAGCGGGCAACGTCCTCTTCTCGCAGAGTTGGGTCCGACCTCACCACAAAAACCTTGACGGCTTCGCCCTGGCTTTCGTCGGCAATACCAATAGCTGCGCACTCAAGCACGCCGGGGCACAGCGAAATCACGTTCTCCAGTTCGTTGGGAAACACGTTGAAGCCAGACACGAGAATCATGTCCTTCTTGCGGTCCACGATGCGCGTGAACCCGTTGTCGTCCATCACGCCAATGTCGCCCGTGCGCATGAAACCGTCGGGAGTGAATGCCTGAGCGGTTTCGCCGGGCTGGTTGTAGTAACCGGTCATGACGTTGGGACCTCGGATACAAATCTCACCGGACAAGCCCATGGTCACATCCTGGCCGGCGTCGTCTTTGATAGCGATGTCGATACCCGGGAGAGGCAGGCCAATGGTGCCCGAGAAGTTGCGGTTGGTGACCGGGTTGTTGGTACCGATGGCGCAGGTCTCGCTCATGCCCCAGCCTTCCACCATGGCGCTCCCAGTCACCGCCAGCCATTGGCGTGCCGTGCCTTCGGATGCCGCCATGCCACCGGCCTGCGACAGCGCCAGGGACGAGAAGTCGAGCTGACGAAACTGCGGGTTTTGCAGCAGGGCATTGAACAGCGTGTTGACGGCAGGCAGGATGTGAAAAGGCCGTTTTTTGAGTGTCTCAACCAGTTGGGGAATGTCGCGTGGGTTGGGGATGAGCGTCATGTGCGCCCCCCAGCGCATGTTCAGCAAACTGAGCGTGAGGGCGAAGATGTGGTACAGCGGCAATGCCGCGATGGCGTTGGTTTTGCGCAGATCGCCCAGGCGCTCCAGCGCCGGGTTGAACCAGGCTTCTGCCTGCAAAATGGCTGCAATGATGTTGCGGTGGGTGAGCACGGCGCCTTTGGACAGGCCGGTGGTGCCCCCGGTGTATTGCAAAAATGCGGTGGATTCCAAGGTGGCCTGGCTGGGTTTCATCGGACGTTGCTGGCCTTCGCTGAGGGCCTGGCGAAAGCTGAGCACCGTGCGTGCACCCCGACTACCTGTCAGGGGCAGTTTGTAGCTGGGCACCATTTTGGCCAAATGGCGCACGGCAAAGCTGATCCAGCGGCCATACCAAAAACCCAGTAGGTCGCCCAGACTGGCCACCACCACGTGCTGGATAGCAGTGTGATCGATAACCTCTTCAAGAGTGCAGGCGAAGTTTTCCAGAATAACGATGGCTTCTGCACCCGAGTCTTTGAGTTGATGCTCCAGCTCGCGAGCGGTGTAGAGCGGGTTGACGTTCACCACGGTATAGCCCGCGCGCAGGATGGCCACCATGGTGACCAGAAACTGCGGTACGTTGGGCAGCATGATGGCCACCCGAGCGCCAGGCAACAAGCCCAGGGACTGCAGCCAGGCGCCCAGGGCGGCGCTGTGGGCGTCGAGTTCGCCGTAAGACATCCAGCGCTCCATGCACACGGACACCGGCTGGGCCGCATGTTTCTTGAGCGACGCTTCCAGCAAAGCCGCGAGTGAGCGGTACTGCTCGGGTTCCACGGTGTGCGGAACGCCAGGAGGGTAGTGGGCAAGCCAGGGACGGTTCATGGAGCGAGGGCCGGTGCGTTGAAGACCCTTCCATTCTGGCGTGCTGTGGCCACACCGGGCTCAGGGCCTGCCCTAACAACGTGTCACCGAAAGCACAGCCCGCCCGTGGTACCCAGACGATCAGGCGCGGGTCAGTTCGCTTTGAAGTGCGTGGGCCGCAAATGCTGCATCGGCGGTGAACAGGGTGTTTATCCAATGGCGTTCGCGTTGTTCAATGGCGGCCAGAAACCGGCCGGCATTGCCCATCGTGGCAAACGCGTCGAATCCCCGTTCAAGAAACTGCTGTAGGGCGTAGAGCCCGGCTGCCTGTGCCGGGCGGCGCATCATTTTCAGCGCCATGCGCAATGAGGTCATGCGGGTCAGACGCTGCAGCTCGGTACCCATGTGCAGCACGACCACCAGTTGGCGTTCGCGTTCTGCTCTCTGGCCGGTGAGCTGCCAGCAGTTGACGTAACGCAGGGCGGGTGGGCTTGCTGAGTCTTCAGCCAGCCAGTGCATGGCCAGTCGATGGTCCAGCGTTTCCGTGAGCGCATGGGTTTCGGCCAGGTCCACCGCCAGTTGAGCCACCGCTTCGGGGAACAACCGCTCAAGTGCGCCTGCGATGCGGCCAAACTGGCTGTCGCGCTCGCGGAAGTCGTGCTCGCCATACAGTTCTTCAAGAAAAAACCGGGTGGCCGGGGCGTGGCGGGGGTCGCTCAGAAAGTCGGTGTAGGTGGCGCGAAAGCGGTGGGCTTGCAGTTGCTTGACCGTATGCACCGCCTGTGCGAGCCCGGCGGCGTCGGCCTGTTCGCGCAAATGGGTCACCCGCGCCAAATGGGTGCGAATGCGCTCGGCAGCTTGGGTGGCGGTGGTCATGTTCGAAACAGTTTAGCCCGGCCAGTGACCACGATCGCGCCGCTAGGGTGCCAACTCTAGCGGCCGTATCTGCTGTGCGGTGGATCGTCCAAAGCGTGGGATAGTATGAAGATGCGCAAAGAACCTGTTCCAAAAAGTCCATCTCTTCCAGTGCCTTCGCACTCGGTCTTGGCGCGCTTGCAGCAAGGGGCCGTGTGCGTTGCACTGGCTTCGGCGCTGGGATGGGGC
>JAUXXN010000626.1 GCA_030684755.1 Hydrogenophaga sp. | reverse complement strand
ACGGGTTCAGCTGGAAAAGCCAGGACCTAGAACACTCTGCCCAGCTTGCGCGCGACGGCTGGGAAAAGGCCCGCGCCGCCATCTTGAGCGGCGACTACTTCATGGTCACCCTTGACGAGCTGACCTACCCGCTGATTTACGGCTGGTTGCCGCTGGAGGGGGTGTTGCAAACCCTGCACGACCGGCCCAAGCACACCCATGTGGTCATCACCGGGCGGCGCTGCCCGCCTGAAATTATCGAGCTGGCCGACACCGTGACCGAAATGACGCTGGTGAAGCACGCCTTCAAGGCCGGCATTCCGGCCCAGCGCGGCATTGAGGATTGATCACGTTGGAGAAACCCCCAGTTCGCACAACCAGTGAAATCCCTGCGAGGCTGCTCTGATCAGTTCAAGCGGTCCCTGGCGCGCAGCGGCGCCGTGCGCTTGGGCCTGACCACCCTCCACACCTTCAACGCTTGAGTAGACCCCCATGTTCCGTACCCTGCTGAAATCCAAAATTCACCGTGCCACCGTTACCCACTGTGAGCTGCACTACGAAGGCTCATGCGGCATCGACGAAGAACTGCTGGAGGCGAGCAACATCCGCCCCAACGAACAGGTGCACATCTGGAACGTCAACAACGGCGAACGTTTCATCACCTACGCCATCAAGTCGCCGCGCGGCAGCGGCATTATTTCGCTCAACGGCTCGGCCGCCCGGCGCGCCAGCGTGGGCGATCTGGTGATCATCGCGGCCTTCGGCATGGTCCATGAAGACAAGCTCGACGAAGCTGTGCCCAAACTGGTGTTCCCCGATGCCGCCAACCGCATCGTCGAGACGCGCAGCGAGCCCGCCGGACCGCAGGCGGGTGACCCGGTCACCGCGCCCGAGCTTTGATGCCCTGGCGTTTGCCAACGAGGCTTGGCGCCCGTGCTGCATGGCCTCCTTGTGACGCTGGTTCTCCATGACCGCTATGCAGCTGCTGTCGCCTACCGCTATGGGCGCCCTTGCGGTGCTGCTTGCGCTGGGGGTGGACCGCCTGTGGGGCGAGCCGCCTGCGCGCTGGCATCCGGTGGTGTGGATGGGGAGTTACCTCGGCTGGACGGGGCGGCGCATTGCACCCCCCGCGCGAACCGCGCTGGCACCACCCTGGCGTGTTTTCATGCTGGGTGCTGTAGCTTGGCTGATCGGTGCTGTGCTGGTGGTGTTGGTCGCTTGGGCGCTGGTGCGTGTTTTGGACTCAGCACCGCAGGGGTTGCAGGCATTGGCCTTGGGTCTGCTGCTCAAGCCGTTGCTGGCTTGGCGCATGCTGCGCGACGAGGTCGGTGCGGTGGAGGCGGCGTTGTGCGAATCGTTGCCCGCTGGTCGCGCCCGTCTGGCCTGGCTGGTGAGCCGCGACGTGACCACTTTGGACGCAGCCCAGGTGCGCGAGAGCGCCATTGAAACCCTGGCCGAAAACCTCAACGATTCGGTGGTGGCGCCGCTGTTTTGGTTTGCGGTGGCCGGCTTACCGGGCGCTGCGCTGTACCGCTTTGCCAACACCGCCGACGCCATGTGGGGCTATCTGGGCGAACGCCAGGGCCGCGACTGGACCTGGGCGGGTAAATGGGCGGCGCGCGCAGACGATGTCTTGTCGTGGCTGCCTGCTCGCATCACCGCTTTGCTGCTGTGCTTGTTGGGTTGGGTGCGCCATGGGTGGCGGTTGCCGGTGCAAGCGGCGCAAACCCCGTCACCGAACAGCGGCTGGCCCATGGCTGCCATGGCGTTGGCCCTGGACGTTCAATTGAGCAAACCCGGTGTGTATGCCTTGCACCCGCAGGGCCGCAGCCCAGAGGCACGAGACACAGCCAAGGCGTTGAAACTCGCGGGGCGCGTGGTGGGTGCGCTGGCTCTGTTGGCCGCCGTGGCCCTGTGGATGGCGCTCGGGAGGCACACCGCATGAACACGGCGCTGTGCCGGGCACACGGCGGACCCGATGCCCAGGGCGTGCCCCTGTGGGACTTTTCCACCAACGCCAACGCCTGCGGACCTTGCCCCCAGGCGTTGAACGCCGTTCGACAGGCCGATGCACAGCACTACCCCGACCCGGCTTACACCGACTTGCGCGCAGCGCTGGCCGCATTCCACGGGGTGGCGGTTGCGCGCATCGTTTTGGCCGGGAGCGCCAGCGAATTCATTGCCCGCATCACGGCGGCCTTGGCCCACCGCCGAGGCCCAGGCGTTTGGGTGCCACCGCTGGCCTATGGCGACTACGCGCAAGCCGCCCAGGCCTGGGGTTTGCAGCGTCTGGATGTGCCGAAGCACGCCGCTTTGGCGTGGTTGTGTGAGCCTTCAAGCCCATTGGGCACCGCCGAAACCCTGGCGCAGGCTGTGGTCAACACCGGCGCCGTGGTGGTGCTCGACCGCGCTTATGAGCCCCTGCGCTTGAGCGGGCGCTGCAGTTTGAGCCACGAAACCCTGGGCCAAGTCTGGCAACTTTGGTCCCCCAACAAGGCACTGGGCATGACCGGTGTGCGCGGCGCTTATGCGATCGCACCCCAGAACAACCTGTCTTTCGCCCGTTCGCTGGACCGAATGGCGCCCTCGTGGCCGCTGGGCGCACACGCCGTGGCCATGCTGGGCGCTTGGGTGCAGGCCGACACGCAGCAGTGGCTGGCCCACAGCCGCACGCAACTGGCTGCATGGAAAACCGAGCAAGTGGCGATGCTGCAACAAGGTGGCTGGCACTGCCTGCCCAGTGAGACCAACTATTTTTGCGCCCATGCGCCATTCCCGGTGGATGCGACCCTGTTGCGTGCGCAAGGCATCAAGCTGCGTGACACGACTTCCCTGGGTCTGCCCGCACACTGGCGCTTGGGGGTGCTGCCACCCGCAGCGCAACAAGCCCTCCAAGTGGCGTTGCTGGCGCAGCGTTCGGCGGCCTGTCAAGATACCGGCGTGATGGGCCAGACAGGCGGCTTGCCTGCCGTGCCGTGCTTAAAAACAGAACACTTTTAGGCCAATCGCCCCAGCGCTTCACCATGCAACTCGACTACAGCACCCTGGACATGCAGCGCCGCCAGCACCCGGCCTGGCGCTTGCTGGCGGCCGACTCGGCGCCGCTGGTGGCCAGCTTTTTGCACCGCGTGTTTGTGGTGCCCAATGTGCGGGTCATGGCGCAAGCCGATTTGGTCGAGGCGCTGGAAGACACGCTGTATGGCCTGCGCGAAACCCTGGGCCAGCAGGTGTTTCCCAAAACCGCGCAGGCCTATGTGAACGACTGGGCCGCCAACGACAAGGGCTGGCTGCGCAAGTTTTACCCGCCGGGCTCCGACGAACCCCACTACGACCTGACCCCGCCCACCGAACGCGCCCTGGCCTGGCTGGCGGGCTTGTCTGAGCGCAGTTTTGTGGGCACCGAATCGCGCTTGCTCACACTGTTTGGCCTGCTCAAGCAAATGAGCGATGGCAGCGAAACCAACCCCGAGAACCGCTTGGCCGAGCTACAGCGCCAGCGCGACGCCATCGACGCTGAAATCGCCCGCGTGCAAGAGGGCGACCTGGCGCTGTTGGACGACACCGCGCTGAAAGACCGCTTTCAACAGTTCACCGGTTTGGCGCGCGAACTGCTGGCCGATTTTCGAGTGGTGGAACACAACTTTAGGGCACTTGACCGCTCGGTGCGCGAACGCATCGCCCTGTGGGACGGGGCCAAGGGCGCACTGCTGCAAGACATCATGGGCCAGCGCGACGCGATTACCGAGTCCGACCA
>JAUXXN010000623.1 GCA_030684755.1 Hydrogenophaga sp. | reverse complement strand
TGTGGGCTTCCCCGGTGAGACCGAAGAAGACTTCCAGAAAATGATGAAGCTCATCGACGACGTGGGCTACGACATCAGCTTCAGCTTCATCTTCAGCCCCCGCCCGGGCACGCCGGCGGCCAACCTGTCCGACGACACACCGCACGCGGTGAAACTGCAACGCCTGCACCAGTTGCAAGCTGCCCTAGAAGCCAACGTGGCCCGCATCAGCGCCAGCCGCGTGGGCACGGTCCAGCGCATCTTGGTGGAAGGCCCGTCCCGCAAATCCAGCTTGGCGGTGCCCGAGTTGATGGGCCGCACCGAATGCAACCGCGTTGTCAATTTCCCGGCTGGGCCCAACGCGGCTCGCTTGGTGGGTCAGATGGTGGACGTGACCATCACCGAGACCAACGGCTACACGCTGCGCGGCGACGTGCTGGTGCGCGAAACCGCTTGAAACCGCTGCGCCTGTCGTTCCAGCAGCTGCTGCTGGTGGCGTTTTTGCTGATCGGACTGCTGCTGGGCGCGGCGGCGCTGAGGGCGCTGTTTTCGCTGGAAACCCTCATGGCCCAAAGCCGTGAAAGTGCGGCGCAGGCAATTGCACTGAGCACAGCGGCCCAATCGTTGAGCGAACGCAGCCTGACCATGGAGCGCGCTGCGCGCCAGTCGCTGGTGTTGGGCGACACGCAGCTGCGCCAGCGGTTCCGGGAAGCCAGCAGCAACGCACGCGACATCCTGCGCCAGCTCGACGACAACGAACTGCCCAGCGCCTTCGCTACCCCTTGGCGAACGCAGCTCGACGAGATCACCGAGCTGCTGGACGGACCACCCGACACCGCGCTGGACCGCGAACGTGCGGTGGCGCGGGCGTTTCGCGAATTAGACGGTCACAGCGCGGCCATTGCCCAACAGGTACAGGCCATCATCTCCAGCCGCAACAACGCATTGCAAGAACGCTTTGAAACCAGCCGCCAGCAACTGACGCAGCAGGTGGTGGGTTCCATTGGCCTGGCGGCGGTGCTGGCGCTGGGCTTTGGCGTCTGGCTGGCGCGGCCGTTTCAACGGCTGGAGAAAGCCATCGTCGGTTTGGGCGAAAACCGACTTGACGTACCGATCGACATTCCAGGCCCGGCCGACGTGCGCCGCGTGAGCCAGCAGCTCGACTGGCTGCGCCTGCGCCTGACCGAACTCGACGCCGACAAGGCGCGCTTTTTGCGCCACATTTCCCACGAACTTAAAACCCCATTGGCGTCGTTGCACGAAGGGGTGGCGGTGCTGGGCGATGGCGTGGCCGGGGCACTCAACACCAACCAGACAGAAGTGGTCGGCATCCTGCGCCAAAACACCCAGCTGCTGCAACACCAGATTGAAGCACTGCTGCGCTTCAATGCGGCGGCTTTTGAAGCCCGGCAACTGCGGCGCAGCCGCACCGACCTGCGGGCACTGCTGGACGACCTGATCGATGCGCAGCGCCTGCACTGGTTGGCCCACGGTCTGCGCGTGCAGGCCGAGGGCGGGTCGCTGTGGCTGACGGTGGACCGCGACAAACTCGCCTCTGCTGTGGGTAACTTGCTGTCCAATGCGATCCGTTTCTCACCGCGTGGCGGTCTCATACGGCTGGAACTGATGGACCTGCCTGGATGCGCCTGCATCGACATCATCGACCAAGGCCCCGGTGTGGCCGAGGCCGACCGCGACCGCATCTTCGAGCCCTTTTACCGGGGCGAACGCCAACCCCAAAACACCGTGCGTGGCACCGGCATTGGCCTGTCGATCGTGCACGAGTACATTGGTGCCCACGGCGGGCGCGTCACCCTGCTGCGGCCCATTGAGGGCGCCCATTTCCGCATCGAACTTCCCCATGCCAGCTGACCGGAAAACCCGCCCAAACCTCACCGCCTGCTGCGTTCTGTGGAGCGCATTGGGCTTGAGCGCCTGCGGTACAACCAAACCCGTGTCGGTGCCCTTGAACCCGGCCACTGCACCCGCCCCACCCACACAGACCACCCCTGCACCTTCAACACCTGCCGCACCTGAGGTGTCGGCAAAACCTGCGCCCATTCACCCGGTGCCGGAGCCCACGCGCCCAGCGGCTGCCATCGCAGTCGATGCCGAACCGCTGGCAGCGCTGCTGGCCTATGCCGAACGTGTGAGGGTGCTCAGTGCCGCCGAACTCAGCGCTGACATCGTCAGCCAAGGTGAACCTGGACCGTCGGCGCTGCGCCAGATGCGGCTGGCCATCGCCCTGATGCACACCCAACTGCCGGTGGACACAGCACGCGCACTGGGTCTGTTGCAGCGAGTCGCGTACCACACGGCACCCGAGAGCGCCGAGTTCAAGCCGCTGGCCCGCCTTCTGTCTGCGCGCTTGGTAGCGCAGCGACGGCTGGAAGACACCGTAGAACGCCAGAACCAGCAACTGCGCGACAGCCAGCGCCGCATCGAACAACTCAGCGAGCGGCTGGAGGCCATGCGCGCCATCGAACGCAGCCTGACCACCCGACCCAAGGCCCGACCCGTGCCCACACCATGAACACCTCCAACAACAGCGGCCTGGCCACGCCGCGCACACGCCTGCTCGTGGTCGATGACGATGCCAACATGCTGCGCCTGCTCTCCATGCGGCTGGAGGCTGCGGGCTACCACGTCACGGCGGTGGGGTCGGCTGAGGCCGCACTGGGCCAACTCGACGTGGAACGGCCTCGGCTGGTGCTCTCCGATGTGCGCCTGCCCGGTCGCGACGGCTTGGCGCTGTTCGACGAGATCCGCCAACGCCACCCATCTCTTCCGGTGATTCTGCTGACCGCCCACGGCACCATTCCCGACGCCGTCGAGGCCACGGCACGCGGCGTGTTCAGTTACCTCACCAAGCCCTACGACGCGAAAGAACTGCTGGAGAAAATTGCCCAGGCGCTGGCACTGGGCACACCCGCCAACGTGCCCACGCACGCCAACGAAAGCTGGCGCAGCGAGATCGTGAGCCGCTCCAACCGCATGGCCGACCTGCTGGCCGAAGCCCGCATGGTGGCCCAGTCCGACGCCAGCGTTCTGCTGCGCGGCGACAGCGGCACGGGCAAAGAAGTGCTGGCCTGCGCCATCCACCGCGCCAGCCCGCGCGCGCGCCGTCCCTTTATTGCGGTGAACTGCGGCGCCATTCCCGAAGCGCTGCTCGAATCCGAGTTGTTTGGCCACATGAAAGGCGCCTTCACCGACGCCGTGACCAACCACAAAGGGCTGTTCCAAGCGGCTGATGGGGGCACCCTGCTGCTCGACGAAATCGGCGACATGCCCCCCGCTCTGCAGGTCAAACTGCTGCGGGTGCTGCAAGAGCGCGCGGTGCGTCCGCTGGGCTCTAGCCAGTCGGTGCCGGTGGATGTGCGCATTGTTTCAGCCACCCACCGCGACCTTGAAGCGGCCATGGCTGCGGGCCAATTCCGCGAAGATCTTTACTACCGGCTCAACGTGGTCACGCTGACCTTGCCCGCCCTGGCCGAACGGCGCGAAGACATCGCGCTGCTCGCCAACCACTTTTTGGCCAAACTCGCCGCCAAATACGGCAAACGCCATTCGGGCTTTGCGCCCGAGGCGCTGAAGGCGCTCACCATGGCTGCCTGGCCAGGCAATGTACGCCAGCTCTACAACGTGGTCGAACAGGTGTGCGCCTTGTCCACCACGCCGCTGGTGTCGCTGGCGCTGGTGCAACGCGCGCTGCGCACCCCCTCGGTAGAGGTGCTCAGCTTCACCGACGCGCGCCAGCGGTTCGAGCGTGCCTACCTGGTGGACCTGCTCAAAATGACCGATGGCAACGTCGCCGACGCAGCCCGCTTGGCCCAACGCAACCGAACCGAGTTTTACCGCTTGCTCCAAAAACACGCGCTCACGCCCGGTCTGTTCAAGAGCGACGGCAGCAGCCCGCAGCGCACAGGCCCCAGCGACCCTGTCGCTGAAACGTGACAAGCGCAAGTCTTTGTTTCATAAGCATTTTCTGCCTCCATCTGGTCAAGCTGTCGCTAAGGAGCGACGGAAAATGCCGCAAACTCCAGCTCAGCAGCCCCCAGAGCAGGGTTTTCAAGCGGGAACATGAATGAGATCGTTGATTTAAAAGACTGTTTTGAAGCTGGCACAGGGTTTGCCCTAGTACCAGCATGCATG
>JAUXXN010000618.1 GCA_030684755.1 Hydrogenophaga sp. | reverse complement strand
GTAAGTGTCTAGCACCTTTGCAACACCCGATGTGCGAAAACGCATTTTATTTCGTAAGGTCACTTGTGACCCCAGAGCGTCCAATCCACAGGTTATCTTCGGAATCCTGCGATGGGACGTTTAAGCTCATCGATTGATGCTCCATTTACGACACACCAACCTGGAAAAAGTTCATGAAAAACAAAGCCGTCCTCGAACTCGCCGACGTTAAAAATATCGCCGCTGCCGCCGAAGCCGAAGCGCTGCAAAACGGTTGGGCTGTCACCATTGCCATTGTGGACGACGGCGGCCATTTGCTGTGGTTGCAACGGCTCGATGGCGCTCCTGCCATTTCTTCCCACATCGCACCAGCAAAAGCCCACACCGCCGCTTTGGGCCGACGCGAGAGCAAGGTGTACGAAGATGTAATTAACCAGGGCCGTGTGTCGTTCCTCAGCGCGCCTGCGGTGTCCGGCATGCTCGAAGGCGGCGTTCCCGTCATGAAAGATGGCCAGTGCATCGGCGCGGTGGGCGTGAGCGGCGTCAAGTCGAGCGAAGACGCGCAAATTGCCCGCGCTGGTATCGCCGCACTCGGTCTGTAAAGCGTCTATTTGGTCAAGATCAGCTTGCCCGCTCGCGTGCTTTGCAGGCGGTAGACCGTGCCATTGTGCTCAATGGACACCGTTTTTTCACCGCGCAGCAGATCCTGGCTGGGCAGTGCTGTGCGCGCAAGAGGGTTCTGCGGTTTGGGCTGAGCTGCGGGGCCCAATCCCGCTTCCTCATTGTCCAAGGGGTTCATGTTGCTGGCTCGTTGAGGGCTGGGCGAATACATCGGTTCACGGACCCACGACAGCGGGTTCGGTGATGAACCCAATCTTGCGCACACCAGCGCGTTGCGCCGCCGCCATGGCCAGGGCCACGCGCTCGTAGCGCACCGCTTTGTCGCCGCGTATGTGCAACTCGGGTTGCGGGGTTTGGCCTGCCGCCAGGCCCAGGCGGTTGGCCAGTTCTCCGTCTTCCACCCGCTGCTCGTTCCAGAAATAGGCGCCGTCGGCGTCGATCGCCAGGCGAATGTTGTCCGGTTTGTCCTGCACCTTTTCATTGCTGGCGCTGGGTAGGTCGATGTTGACCGCGTGTTTGATCACCGGCACGGTGATGATGAAAATGATGAGCAGCACCAGCATGACGTCGATGAACGGGATCATGTTGATCTCGCCCAGCATGGCGTCGCTGTCTTCCTGGGTTCCTATGGCCATGGTCGTGTCCTATACAGTTCAGGCTTTTTTCATGGGCAGCACCTTGCCGTCGCCACCCGCCGTGACGCGGGCACCGGTGACAAAGTAGGCGTGCAGGTCGTGCGCAAAGCGGTTGAGCTTGTGGAGGATGCCCTTGTTGCCACGCAGCAGCGCGTTGTAGCCCAGCACCGCTGGAATGGCCACCACCAACCCCAGCGCAGTCATGATCAGCGCCTCGCCAATGGGGCCAGCCACCTGGTCGATGCTGACCTGGCCGGCTGCACCAATGCCCAACAGCGCGTGGTAAATGCCCCAAACGGTACCGAACAACCCCACGAAGGGCGCTGTAGACGCGACCGAGGCCAGCACCGACAGGCCGCCCTGCGCGCGGGCTTGGAAGTCGTCCACGCTTTTGCGCAGCGAGCGCTCCACCCAGTCGCTCACGTCCAGCGTGTCGTGCAACTGGCGCAGGGGGGGCGAGCCGGTGTGGCCGTCTTTGTGCAGGATGTGGCGGGTGGCTTCGCGGCCTTCCATAGCCACGGCCCGAAACGGGTTGCCGTCGGGCTCGCCCAGCTTGTCCAGGCCCTCGGCAAAGTCCGCGCTGTGCCAGAAGCCTTCAACGCCTTTGGCTTGGGCGCGTTGGGCGCGCTGGTCGAGTGCTTTCCACAAAATGATGACCCAAGTGGCCAGCGACATGACCAGCAGCACCAGGGCCACGGTGCGGGTGACCCAGTCGCCCTGGGTCCAGACGTGGGCGATGCCCGAAGAAGCGAATGCAGATTCCATGGTTTCAGACTCCGGGAGAAAAATAATTATTCAAGAACAAAACTGATCGGGACGTTGAACCACATGGCCTCGGCCACGCCGTTGCGTTTGCCGGGTGCGTAACGCCATTTCAAAACCGTTTGCAGGGCGGTCTGGTCCAGCCGGTCATAGCCGCTGGAACTGCGAACCTCGGCTTGGGTGGCCGTTCCATTGGCTTCGATGAACACGCGCACCACCACCCGGCCTTGCTCGCCCAGCCGCTTGGACAGTGGCGGGTAGGGCGGGCGCGGGTTGTTCAGGTAGTCGGCGTTGCTGGAGGGAAGCTCAACGCGGGCAGGTGCTGGCGGCGTCGGTGGAGCTGCGGGAGCAAGCGTTGGTTCGCTCACAGCGGCCAGCAAGTCGGGAGGTGCTGGGTCGGTCGCTGTCACGCCCGTGGGCACATCGGTGGCAGGTGTGGGGTCGGCGATGGCCAGGGGCTGCGGTGCCGGGGGTGCTGCTGGTTTGGGCTGTTGGGGTGCAGGGTTGACCGGGCGCGCTTTTTCAAGGGGTGGTGCGGGCGGTGGCGGTGTGATCTCTGGTTGGGGCGCCTCAATCAGGTCGGCCATCACCAGCACGGGCACCACCTTGGCCACGGCGCGGTGCAGCAAGCCACTGTGCAACGCCCAAAGCCCGGCCAGGTGAAAGCCCAATACCGAGGCAACGATGAGCAGACGGCGCTGGATTCTGGTGGGTGCGTGGAAAGGCATAGGACTGAGCGGGGGCGCAAAGCTTGCGCAGGCGGCGGTCATAGTTTAGGCGTGGGGCGAGAAGACGGTGTCAGTGCGAGCGGTGGCGCGTGCTGCGGAGCTTGTGCTCGGCAGGGCGCAGCACCCATTGGAGTGCTGCGAGCAAGATCGCTAGGCTGAGCAAGAGCATTGTGAGTCCAGACGCCATGGCAGTATTTCGGGGAACGGTGACCAAGGTGGTTTTGGAAAATAATCATTCTATATGAGAATGATTCTCATATAGAATTGATGGATCGTTAATTTTTTACGGGTTGGGGGTCTGGGTTGATGTTTGCGCCAAGGCCTTTGGTGCGTCGGCCAGGGTGCGGCATCCGGTCAGCGCCATGGCCATTTCCAGTTCGTCGCGCAGCAGCCGAATGGTGTGGGCCACGCCGCTGGCACCCGCATTGGCCAAGCCGTGCAAGATGGGTCGGCCCACCAGCACGGCAGCTGCGCCCAGCGCCACGGCTTTGAGCACGTCGGTGCCCCGGCGAATGCCGCCATCCACCAACACCGGCGCATCACCTTGCAGCGCCTGCACCACACGCGGCAGCAAGTCGGCGGTGGCGGGCACGGTGTCGAGCGTGCGCCCGCCGTGGTTGGACACGATCACACCCGCCGCGCCGCAGCGCAAGCTTTGCACCGCGTCCAGCGGGTGCGCAATGCCCTTGAGCAGCAGCGGCAGCGGGCTGATGGCGCGCAGCCAGGCCACGTCGTCCCAGGTGGGGGC
>JAUXXN010000594.1 GCA_030684755.1 Hydrogenophaga sp. | reverse complement strand
GGGCGCTGGGCACCATGCCCAGTTCGCGGGCGGCGGCGGCCATGCTGCCCAGCCGCGCCACAGCTTCCAGCAGACCGAGGTTTTCAGGGGACAGTGCGCCGCGGGGTGAGTGAGAAGCCATGGGGTCGGTCGGTTGATTGTTCAATTGAATTGAATGATGCCATCAAAACCGTGCAAACGCGAAGCGGTGTTCGGCGCCCACAATGAACCCATTCCAGTGCACGACTCCCCACGGTCGCGTGTTCAACGTTTGATGAAAAGGAAACCCCCATGATGCAGATTCGACGCTCCGATGCCCGTGGCTTTGCCGACCACGGCTGGCTCAACAGCTTTCACTCGTTTTCTTTCGCTGAGTATTTTGATCCCGCCTGGATGGGCTGGGGCAACCTGCGCGTGATCAACGAAGACCGCATTGCGCCGGGCACCGGCTTTGGCACCCACGGCCACCGCGACATGGAAATCATCAGCTACGTGCTGCAAGGCAACTTGGCCCACAAAGACAGCATGGGCAACGTCAAGGGCATTCCGCCGGGTGACGTGCAGCGCATGAGCGCGGGCAGCGGTGTGCGCCACAGCGAGTTCAACCACGCGCCCGATCAGACAACACACTTTTTGCAAATCTGGATTGAGCCCAATGTGACCGGCATCGACCCCGGCTACGAGCAGAAAAGCTTTGCCGATGCTGAAAAACGCGGCCAGCTGCGCCTGGTGGCGTCCAATGGCGGGGCGCAGGATTCCGTACACATCAACGCCGACGCCTTGATGTACGCCGGGCTGTTCGACGGTGCAGAAGCTGCCCAGTTGGCCTTGAACCCGGCACGCAAAGCCTATGTGCATCTGGTGCGTGGCGTGCTGCATGTGAACGGCGAGCGTTTGCAGGGCGGGGATGCCGCCGCGCTGGCCGGTGAAAGTGTGCTGACCCTGGCTCAAGGCGAAGACGCCGAAGTGCTGGTGTTTGATCTGAGCGCCTGATCGTTTTTTTACATTAACGCGCGACCGCGCATTCACCCAGGAGTTTTCCAAATGGCTCAAGTTGTTGTGGTTTTTCATTCCGGCTACGGCCATACCCAGCGCATGGCGCAGTCGGTGGCTAACGGTGCCAACGCCGAGTTGCTGGCCATCGATGCCGATGGCAATCTGCCCGAAGGCGGCTGGGAGCTGTTGAACGCTGCCGACGCCATCATCATGGGCAGCCCCACCTACATGGGCACCGTGAGTTGGCAGTTCAAAAAGTTTGCCGACGCCTCCAGCAAGCCCTGGTTCAGCCAGCAATGGAAAGACAAGGTGTTTGCTGGCTTCACCAACAGCGCCACCATGAACGGGGACAAGCTTTCCACTTTGCATTACCTGTTCACCCTGGCCATGCAGCACAGCGGCATCTGGGTCGGCACCGGTCTCATGCCCAGCAACAGCAAGGCCGCCCAGCGCAACGACGTAAATTACGTGGGCTCCTTTGCCGGTGCCATGGCCCAAAGCCCGTCAGACGCGAGCGCCAACGACATGCTGCCCGGCGACCTAGAAACCGCGCGTTTGTTTGGTGAGCGCGTAGCGGCCACCGCTGCTCAGTTCAAGGGCTGATCCGAATTCAGCTCAGCTGGGCTCGTTTGAGCCCAGCCTCAAGCGCCTGCGGCGTAACATCGAAGTATGAATATCATTGCGCTCATTCCTTGGGCAGACTGGCTGGCCCTGGTCTGCTTTTTTGCCTTGTGGATCGGCTACGCGGTGTTCGCCCGGATCTGGGGACGCAAAAAAGGCTCGTTGATCCAGACCACCAACCGCTACCGGGCTTATTGGATGGCGCAGGCTACCGCGCGCGACCCGCGCATGCTTGACGGCTTGATCACACAAACGCTTTCGCACACGCCTTCGTTTTTCTCTTCGACCTCCATATTGGTCATTGGTGGCTTGTTTGCGCTGCTGGGCACCACCGACAAGGCCACCGAGCTGATGAGCGAAATTCCGTTTGCCCAAACCACCACGCTGATCGTTTTTGAATTCAAGATTCTTGTTTTAGTGGCGATTTTTGTGTACGCCTTCTTCCGCTTTTCCTGGTGCATGCGTCTGTACACCTTTGTGGCTTTGGTGATTGGAGCCATGCCTTCGCCTGAAGACTTCGATGCTGGCAAGTTCGACCGCAAACAGTACACCGACCGGGCTGCAGCCATGGTGGGCGCCGCCGCTGAAACCTTCAACGATGGCTTGCGCGCCTATTATTTCTCCTTCGCTGCGTTGGCCTGGTTCATTTCACCCCTGGCCATGGTGTTTGTTGCGTTGATCGTGGTGGCCATTCTCTACAGCCGGGAGTTCCGCTCTGAGGTGTTGGGGATCTTACGCGACTGAATTGCACGGCAGCTCATGGCAACCATTCGGGTCCACCACTGGCTGGTGCGTGGGGTTGCATGCCAGAATGCCCGATATGACGCCAACCGCCACCGTTGCCCACCCAGCCCAGCCCCGCCGACGGTTGCCCATTGGCATCCAGACCTTCAGCGAAATCATCCAAGAGGGCCATTACTACGTGGACAAGTCGGGCTACGCGCTGGACTTGATCAACACCGGCAAGGCGTACTTTCTGAGCCGCCCACGCCGCTTTGGCAAAAGCCTGTTTTTGGACACGCTGAAAGAGCTGTTTGAGGGCCATGCTGAGTTGTTCAAAGGGCTGGCGGCTGAAACGCGGTGGGACTGGACGAAAAAGTACCCGGTGATTCGCATCAGTTTTGGGGCTGGGGTTGCCAAAAGTCGATCGGAATTGGCTGTGCGCATACAAGAAATTTTGCGCACCAACCGAGATCGGCTGGGCCTGCCGCGCCCAGCCGACTGGCCCGAGTCCGATACCTCAGGGAATCTGTCGCACCTTATTCGCCAGGCCCACCAAGCCAGCGGCCAGCGCGTGGTGGTCTTGATCGACGAATACGACAAACCCATCCTCGACAACATCACCGATTCGACCGTCGCCATTGAAATGCGCGAGGGCTTGAAAGATCTGTATTCGGTGCTGAAAGATGTGGATGAGCACCTGAAATTCGTCTTTCTGACCGGCGTGAGCAAATTCAGCAAAGTCAGTTTGTTCTCGGGTTTGAACAACCTCAAAGACATCACGTTGGATGCCCGCTACAGCGCTATTTGCGGTTACACCGATGCCGATGTAGACACCGTGTTCGCCCCCGAATTGTCTGGGTTGGACCGCGAACAAATTCGCAACTGGTACAACGGCTACAACTGGTTGGGCACCAGCGTTTACAACCCATTTGATTTGCTGCTGTTTTTTGATCAGCACAAATTCAAACCCTACTGGTTTGAAACCGGCACGCCCACCTTTCTCATCAAATTGCTGGCCGAGCGGCAGTTCTTCACACCCAACCTGAGCCAGGTGGTGGCCCACGAGAAACTGCTGTCCACGTTTGATGTGGATAACATCCCTGTTGAAGCCCTGATGTT
>JAUXXN010000554.1 GCA_030684755.1 Hydrogenophaga sp. | reverse complement strand
GCACAGCACCTTCTACAGCGACTCCATCAACGACCTGCCGCTGCTGGAAAAAGTGCACGAGCCCGTGGCCACCAACCCGGACGCCCGGCTCCAAGCCATCGCCACCGAGCGGGGCTGGCGCATATTGAATCTATTCGAATGATCAAAAAATTCATCGACAAACTGCTGGGTAAATCCAGCGCCTCCAGCCGCAAGGCCAGCCCATTTGGCAAGCGCGAAGACGTACCGGCGTCGGTGCACGGTATTGACCGCAATTTGGTGGACCAGCGCGCGCTAGATGTGGTGCACACCCTCAAGCAAGCCGGTTTCGAGGCCTATATCGTGGGTGGTGCGGTGCGCGATCTGTTGCTGGGTCTGCGGCCCAAAGACTTTGACGTGGCCACCAGTGCCACGCCCGAACAGGTCAAAGGCCTGTTTCGCCGGGCCTTCATCATCGGGCGGCGCTTTCGCATCGTTCACGTTATTTATGGCCGTGGTCGCGAACACGAGATGATTGAAGTCTCGACCTTTCGCGCCTATCTGGACAGTGCCGACGCCGAGCAGGTCAGTGGCAACGAGCGCACCAGCAAGGGTGAGTTGTCCACCATGAAGCACGCGGTGGACGCCAGCGGACGGGTGCTGCGCGACAATGTCTGGGGCCCGATTGAGCACGACGCCGCGCGTCGCGACTTCTCCATCAACGCCATGTACTACGACCCGGAATCGCAGGTCGTGGTCGACTTTCACAACGGCATCCGTGACGCGAAGAAACTCACCCTGCGCATGATCGGCGACGCCGCCACGCGTTACCGCGAAGACCCGGTGCGCATCATCCGCGCCGTGCGCTTTGCGGCCAAGCTCAGCGGTCTGGGCTTCAAGTTCGACGCCAAGACGCTGGAGCCGCTGGCCTCCTCGCGCAACCTGCTGGCCGATGTGCCGCAGAGCCGCCTGTTTGACGAAATGCTCAAGCTGCTGCAAACCGGCCACGCGCTGGCCAGCGTGGAGCAATTGAAGGCGGTGGGCCTGAACACCGGCATTTACCCGCTGCTTGATGTGGTGGTGGAGCGCGCCGACGAGCCGTTTGTGAAATTGGCTTTGCAAGACACCGACCGCCGTGTGGGTGAAAACAAGCCGGTGGCGCCCAGCTTTTTGCTGGCCTGTGTGTTGTGGGCAGACGTGCGCAAAGGCTGGAACCAGCGCCTAACCGTGCGCCCTGGCCAGCGCCCGGCACCGCCGTTTGCAGCACTGCAAGAGGCGGTGGACGAAGCCTTTGACGCCCGCATTGGCGATGTGTCGGGTCGAGGCAAGCTGGGCGCGGACATGCGCGAAATCTGGATGATGCAACCGCGTTTTGACAAGCGGGTGGGCACCTCGCCTTTCAGCTTGGTAGACCAAGCCCGCTTTCGCGCCGGTTTCGACTTCTTGCGCTTGCGCGCCCAGGTGGGTGAGGTGGAAGAAGAACTGGCGCACTGGTGGGAAACCTTCCAGCACGCTTCGGACGAGGTGCGTGAAGACATGATCGACGCGCAACGCCGCGAAAGCCTGGCCAAGCCCGGACCCGGCAAAGCCCGGCGCGTGAAGCGCAGCGATGCCGACCACCCGGCGCAGTTGGCAGGCGGTGCCGCCGCAAGCCCAGCCGTGGCAACCCCTGCTGCGCCGCTGGCGGATCCCCGTTTCGGCGTTGAGGCCAACACCGAAGAGGACCCTGACAACAGCGAGCCGCGCACCAGCGTGGGCTTTGGCAGTGCGTTTTCTGCCGACAGCGAGACCGAGACCTCACCGGCGAAGAAACGCCGCCGCCGTCGGCGCAAACCCACTGGCGAAGGTGGGCAAAGCGGTGAAAGCCCTGCTGCAGACTGAACCGGTGCACGACCCCGTCGGCTCACAACCCCAAGGCCGCGACCCTATCATGGCCTTTGTGGCATTGGGCGCCAATCTGGGCGATGCCGTGCACGCCGTGCGTGGAGCGTTCGCCGCGTTGGGTCGTATACCCGGTGTGCGCTTGGTGCGCCAATCCCGTCTGTACCGCACCGCACCGGTGGACTCCAGCGGTCCCGACTACATCAACGCCGTGGCCGAAATCACCACCACACGGACAGCGCCCGACTTGCTGAAGGCGTTGCAGACGGTTGAAAACGACGCAGGCCGCGAACGGCCCTACGCCAACGCGCCACGCACGCTGGACCTGGACTTGCTGATTTATGGCAGCGCCCGCATCGACTCACCTGCTCTGACCGTGCCGCATCCGCGCATGTGGGAGCGGGCTTTTGTGTTGGTGCCACTGGCCAATATAGCGCCTGAACTGGTGAGCGCGGCACAGCTACAGGCGGTGGACCATCAGGCCATTGAGGTCTTGGCCTGAAAGACTTTTTTCAGGGCGCGAGGCGTTCGCGCGACCAACCGCCGTCGGCCTGGGCGGTGTAGCGCAGCCGGTCGTGCAGGCGGCTCTTGCGGCCTTGCCAAAATTCCCATTGCTCGGCCTTGAGACGGTAACCGCCCCAGTGCGGTGGGCGGGGGGGCTGCAGCATGAACTGCGCCCCGTACCGGGCCGCGTTGGTCACCAGCACCGTGCGGCCCGAGATGACCTGGCTTTGTGGGCTGGCCCAGGCGCCAATGCGGCTGTCCAGCGGACGGCTGTGGAAGTATTCGTCGCTTTCGGCATCGCTCACTTTTTCAACGGTGCCTTCAATGCGCACCACCCGTTCCAGCTCCACCCAATGGAACTGTAGCGCAGCGTAGGGGTTGCCCGCCAGCTCCTGGCCTTTGCGGCTGCCGTAGTTGGTGTACCAAACAATGCCGCGTTCGTCGTAACCCTTGATCAGCACCACACGGGTGCTGGGGCGCAGGTTGAAGCCCACAGTGGCCACGGTCATGGCGTTGGGTTCGGGCACTTCACTGCTGATGGCTTCTTGCAGCCATTTTGCAAATTGTTGCAGCGGGTTGGTGTGAGACGCCGATTCGCTGAGTTCGGCTTTTTCGTAACTTTTTCGAAGGTCGGCAATGTTCATGGCTTCAGTATAGAAGTGCGCTTCGAGCGCTGTCTTGTGCTGGGTCAATCGGTGCTGTACTGCGGATGCGTTCAGTCCGCAAGTTGCAACAAGGCTCGTAGTGCATGGTCTTGGATGCCGTGCCGCTGCAGCCCTTCTAGCGTCTGCTGCGCATAGTCCAGCGTGCTGCCATAGCGCCCCACGGCGTGTTGAAAAATATCGCGGTACTGCTCAGCGGGCAGCGTGCCGGTGAAACTGGGGCTGCGGCGTGAGAGGGTGAATGCCAGGGCTTGTACCGGGCCTTGAGCCGTTTGGCAGAGCAGCCACTTGGGGTCGTACACCGGGTTGGGCATTTCACGCGCCCACAGCTTGGGCATCATGGCTTCGACTTGGTGGTGAGGCACCCGCAGCGCCAGACCGTTGCAACTGCCGCCCGACACCAGCGCAAACACCAGGCCAGGCTGTTCGGGCGTGCCACGGTTGACCCGGCTCCACATGTGCAGGCAGCGGTGGTGTCCATACACGCGCGCCAGCCGTTGCTCGGCCACCTCAAACTCTGGGCGCCACACCAGCGAGGCGTAGGCAAACACCCACAGGTCGGGTTGTGGGCCTTGGGAGCGCCACTGAGCCAAGGTCGCGCGCATCATGCGAGCGCCATCGCGCTGAGCGGGGTCCCAGGTGGTCGGGTCCTTTGGTGTAAGCCGTGCGCGGGCAGCGTGGTGGAGGGGGAGGGGGAG
>JAUXXN010000547.1 GCA_030684755.1 Hydrogenophaga sp. | reverse complement strand
TGTTCTTTTAGGTGGGCGGGGTGCGGCGCGCTGTCGGTGCCCAAAAAGAAGCGGTCGCTGCCGCTGGCAGCGGCCGCCAGCAGGGCTTGGCGGTGGGTTTCGCGCTTCAACACCGGCAGGCAGTAATAGTGCGGGCGAATGCCGCCGGTGACGATGGCGTTGCGGTTGTACAGCAGGTGGGGGGCGGTGAGCGTGGCGGCGGAGAAGGGGCTGGCCTCAGTCACGTACTGCGCGGCTTCTTTCGTGGTGATGTGTTCAAACACCACCTTGAGTTCGGGGAAGTCGCGGCGCAGCGGAATCATGTGCTGGTCAATGAACACGGCCTCGCGGTCGAACAGGTCGATGTCGGGGCTGGTGACTTCGCCGTGCACCAGCAGCAGCAGACCGGCGCGCTGCATGGCTTCCAAGGTTTTGTAGGTTTTGCGGATGTCGGTCACTCCCGCGTCGCTGTTGGTGGTGGCCCCGGCGGGGTAGAGCTTGGCTGCGACCACACCCGCGTCTTGGGCGCGGGCAATTTCGTCGGCGGGCAGGTTGTCGGTCAGGTACAGCGTCATCAGCGGCTCGAAGGCCACGCCCTCGGGCACGGCGGCGCGGATGCGTTCAGCGTAGGCCACGGCCTGGGCGGCGGTGGTTACCGGCGGGCGCAGGTTGGGCATGATGATGGCGCGGCCAAACTGCGCGGCGGTGTGCGGCACCACGGTACGCAGGGCTTCGCCGTCGCGAACATGCAGGTGCCAGTCATCCGGACGGGTAATGGTGATGTGGTTCAGAGGGGCTTGGGTACTCATGTTTCGATTTTCACTCAGCGCTGGGGGGCTGGGGCCGGTGCGGCGTCCAGGTGGTTTTGCAGGTCGGCCCAGAATTTTTCAACCGGGCCTTTGGATTTGCGAGCCGAAGGCCGTTCGCGGTAAATGCGAATGTCCAGCGTGGTTTCAAAGACGCCACCGGCGGGCACCAGCTTTTTGGCGCGCACGTCTTTGCGCACCGCGCTGGAGGGTAAAAAGGCCACGCCGTGCCCTTCCAAGGCCATGGCTTTGAGGCCCTCGGCCATGTCGGTTTCATAAATGCGGTCTAAGTGCAGCGGCGTGCCGCATTGCTTGAGGATCTGGTCCACGGCTCGACCCAAGTAAGCACCAGGTGCATAGGCCAGATAAGGCAGCGGCTGACTGGCCGTGCCTGGCAGCGCAAACAACGGTCCGCCATGTTCGTTGGGTTTTACGTAGGGTGACAGCAGTTCGCGGCCCAATGGCAGCATTTCGTAGCGGTCGGCATCGAGCTGAATAGGCTGGGCTGCGTGGTGGTATGCAATCAGCAGGTCGCAACTGCCCTCTACCAAACGCATGACCGCATCGTGCACGTTGAGCGCAATCAAGCGGCTTTTGATGGGGCCACAAGCTTCGCGCAGGCCGGAAAGCCAGGAAGGAAAAAACGTGAAAGCCAACGTGTGCGGCACGGCGAACTCAATCACGTCTTGCGCCGCCGCCGTGTGCGCGCGCAGCATGGCGCGGGTGCTTTGCAGCGACTGCAGCATTTCCAGCGACTGGTCGTACAGCATTTGCCCGGCTGGGGTAAGGCGGGTGGGGTACGAAGACCGGTCCACCAAGTCGGTGCCAGCCCAAGCTTCTAACGACTGGATGCGGCGCGAAAAAGCGGGTTGGGTGACGTGGCGCAGCTGGGCCGAGCGGCTGAAGCTGCGGGTTTCAGCCAAGCTGACGAAGTCTTCAAGCCATTTGGTTTCCATGGGGGCGAATTATGCGGGGCTTGGGCGCAAGAAAACTCAATCTGCCCCGCTTTGTTGCAACGCCCACATCCCCGAATAAACACCCCCAAGCGACACCAGATCGGCGTGCGTTCCCCGCTCCACAATCTCGCCGTTGACCAGGACCAGAATCTCGTGCGCATCCACAACCGTAGACAGCCGGTGGGCAATCACCAGCGTGGTCTTGTTGCGAGCGGCGGTTTTCAGCTCGGTCTGGATGGCGCGCTCGTTGGCCGAGTCCAGGGCCGAAGTAGCTTCGTCAAAGATCACGATAGGCGGATTTTTCAGCAGCGTGCGAGCAATTGCCACACGCTGTTTTTCCCCGCCCGAGAGCTTCAACCCCCGCTCGCCCACCATGGTGCGGTAACCCAGCGGGAGTTTTTCAATGAAGCTGTGGATGTGCGCCGCCTGCGCGGCCGCCACCGCCGCGTCGTGCCCTGCGTCGGGCCGACCATAAAGAATGTTGTATTCAATCGTGTCGTTGAACAACACCGTGTCTTGCGGCACGATTCCGATGGCTTGGCGCACGCTGGACTGCGTGACTTGGCGAATGTCTTGCCCATCGATGGTGATGCGACCAGCGCCATGTGGGCCGCTGTCAACGTGGTTGGCGTCGTGGTTCGTCACATCGTAAAAACGGTACAGCAGCCGCGCCAGCGTGGACTTGCCCGAACCCGATGGGCCAACTACCGCCACCGTTTTCCCCGCTGGAATCTCGAAACTGATGCCGTGCAAGATCTCGCGCGCTGGCTCGTAAGAGAAACGCACGTTCTCAAATTTCACGGCGGGCGCGCCCGTGAGTGCCAGCGGCTGGGCGAGAGGGTCGTCGGCAATTTCGCGCTCTTTTTCCAGCAGCACAAACATCTTGTCCAGGTCGGTCAGGCTCTGCTTGATCTCGCGGTAGAGCACACCCAGAAAACCGAGCGGACTGTAGAGCTGGATCATGAATGCATTGACCATCACCAAATCGCCCAGGGTCATGCGGCCGTCGGCCACACCCTGTGTGGCGCGCCAGAGCATGAGCACCAGCGCCACCGCAATCACCACCTGCTGCCCGGCGTTGAGCATAGACAGTGTGCTCTGGCTCTTGATGCGGGCTCGGCGCAGCTTCTCCAGCGCTTCGTCGTAACGCCGGGCTTCAAAAGCTTCGTTATTGAAGTATTTGACAGTTTCGTAATTGAGCAGCGAATCGACGGCGCGCGTCTGGCCGACCGACTCCAGCTCGTTCATCTCGCGGCGGAACTTGGTGCGCCACTCGGTCACCA
>JAUXXN010000533.1 GCA_030684755.1 Hydrogenophaga sp. | reverse complement strand
GTGGTGGACAAGCGCCACAGCTACTACGGGCCGTACCCCAGCGCGTGGGCGGTGAAAGAGTCCATCACGTTGCTGCAAAAGGTGTTTCGCCTTCGCACCTGCGAGGACACGGTGTTTGCCAACCGCACGCGGCCTTGTCTGCTGTACCAGATCAAGCGCTGTACCGGGCCGTGTGTCGACCTGATCGACATGGAAGCCTATGGCCGCGACGTGACCGATGCAGAGCGGTTTTTGCGCGGCGAAACCCAGGCCGTGCTGGACGCGCTGGAGCAGCGCATGATGGCGCACGCCGAGAAGCTGGAGTTTGAGCAGGCTGCCGACATCCGCAACCAGATGGCGGCTTTGTCGCGTGTGCTGCACCAGCAGGCGGTGGACAACGTGTCGGACAAAGACGTGGACGTGCTCGCGGTGAAGGTGCTGGGCGGGCGCGCCTGTGTGAACCTGGCCATGATCCGCGGCGGGCGCCACCTCGGCGATCGGCCGTATTTCCCGGCCCATGTGGAAGACGCTGCGCAGATTCAGCGTCTCATGTCCGACGACGCATCGGAGACTGACGGTGCCAGCGGTAGCGCCACCGATACGCCCGAGCGAGTGGCTGTACACGTGCTCGAAGCCTTCATTGCCCAGCACTACCTGGGCACGGCCATGCCGCACATTCTGGTGACCAGCCACCCGGTGGGCAAGCCACTGCTGGATGCACTGACCGAACAAACCGGTGCCAAGATCAACGCGGTGCACCAGCCGCGCGAACACCGCCGCATCTGGCTTGACATGGCGCAAACCAACGCCGACATCGCGCTGGCGCGCCTGCTGGCCGAAGAGGGCTCGCAGCAGGCCCGCACCCGCGCACTCGCCGAGGCCCTGGGCCTGCCCGACGACGATCTGGGGGCGCTGCGTATCGAGTGTTTCGATATTTCGCACACGGCGGGCGAGTCCACCCAGGCCTCTTGCGTGGTGTTCGAGGCGCACAAGATGCAGAACAGCCAGTACCGGCGCTACAAGATTGAAGGCATCACCGGCGGCGACGATTACGCCGCCATGCGCCAGGTGCTGCTGCGCCGCTACGGCAAGATGGCCGAAGCCCTGCGCGAAGAGGCCGCCACAGCCGAAGGCGCGGCATCAGCCCCGGTGCAGGCCGGGGTGCTGGCCGACGCGGACGAATCCGCAGCCCCCACCGATGCCCAAAGCGGCCTGCCCACCGGACCGCGCATGCCCGACCTCGTGCTGATCGACGGCGGCAAGGGCCAGGTGAGCATGGCGCGCGAGGTGTTCCAGCAGCTCGGCCTGGACCTGTCGCTCATCGTCGGCGTGGAAAAAGGCGAGGGCCGCAAGGTGGGTCTGGAAGAGCTGGTGTTTGCCGACGGCCGCGAGAAGGTGTACCTGGGTTTTGACTCCGCCGCGCTCATGCTGGTGGCGCAAATTCGCGATGAAGCGCACCGTTTTGCCATCACCGGCATGCGCGCCCAGCGCGCCAAGGTGCGCACCGGCGGCAGCAAGCTGGAAGACATTCCCGGCGTGGGCCCCAAGAAACGCGCTCGCCTGCTGCAGCGCTTTGGCGGTGTGCGCGGTGTGGCCTCGGCCAGCGTGGAAGACCTTTGCACGGTCGACGGTATTTCCGCTGAACTGGCCGACACCATCTACCGCGCGCTGCATTGAGTCGATGCCGCGTTCACCGCCCCATGCCGGTGCAGCGCTTCCCCCATAATCGCGCCATGTTTTTCAACATCCCCACCCTGCTGACTTGGGCCCGCATCGTCGCCATACCGCTCATCGTCGGGGTGTTCTACCTGGAAGGGGTGGGCACCGCGCAGCAAAACCTGATCGCCACCGTGCTGTTCGTGGTGTTTGCCGCCACCGACTGGGCCGACGGCTATCTGGCCCGCAAGCTCAACCAGACCTCGGCCTTCGGCGCTTTTCTGGACCCGGTGGCCGACAAGTTTCTGGTCTGCGCCTGCGTGCTGGTGCTGGTCCACCTGGGCCGTGCCGATGTGTTTGTGGCGCTGATCATCATTGGCCGGGAAATTGCCATTTCGTCGCTGCGCGAATGGATGGCCATCATTGGCGCCACCAAGAGCGTGGCGGTGCACATGGTGGGCAAGCTCAAGACGGCGGTGCAGATGACGGCGATTCCTTTTTTGCTGTTCGACGGCCATGTGCTGGGTTTCATCGACACCCACCTCTGGGGCACCTGGCTGATCTGGATCTCGGCCGTTCTCACGGTGTGGTCCATGGTCTATTACCTGCAAAAAGCCTTGCCCGACATCCGTGCCCGCTCGCGCTGACGCGCCGCACCCGGTTCCGCTGCGCGTTCCCGCTCCCCCACATGACTGTTCCTGTCAAAGACAACGCCTGGCTGCGGGCCATGCCCTGGGTGTTCGTGCTGATCTGGAGCACCGGTTTCATCGTGGCCCGCTACGGCATGCCGCATGCGCCGCCCATGAAATTTCTGGCGGTGCGTTACGCGCTGTCCATCCTGTGTTTCCTGCCGTGGATCTGGTTTTCCGGGGTGAAGTGGCCCGTCAACCGCGCCCAGTGGATGCACCTGGCTGTGACCGGTGTGCTCATGCACGCGGGCTACCTCGGGGG
>JAUXXN010000522.1 GCA_030684755.1 Hydrogenophaga sp. | reverse complement strand
GTCCCGGCGGCGCAGGTCTTTGACGTAGCCCTCTGGCTGCACTGAATCCGTCAGCACCCCCACCACATCAACAATGGCGTACCACCATTCCTCGTTGTGCCAGACGCGGCGAATAGCGGTTTCCTGAAAAACGGCGATGTGGTTTTCTGGCTCGGCGGCCTGGGTACTTTTGACCATGGTGTTTCTCCCTGAATGCAACCATAAAAGCTTTGCAACGCCATGCTGGGCGTTGCGCACTGTGCGGACAGTCGGCCTTGCGCCAAAGAGCGCACGGGCCGCAGTGATGGACTGGTCCCAGACAAATTATGCGTTGCGCCAAACTGGGTCAGCGCTTGGCCTGCCGCGTGCTGCACCGCCTGGTTTTCTGGGTTTTCTGTAGTCGTCAGGCAGCCAGCGCAAACCGCTTGTCTGTGCTGGCGGTTTGCCAGCCCAGGCAGGCCAGCCACACGGTTTTGGGTATGGGCTTGGCGCCGCGCAGGTAGTAGCAGAGCATCCGGCGCGACACGCCAATGGCTTGTGCGCCTTGCTCTTGGGTCAGTTGGTTGTCGTGCAGCCAGTGGATCAGGCGCTCATGCCCAATACCGCCCGCTTGCTCGGTGGCCAGATGGCGCAGATTGTCCGCACCCATGTCGATGACATCGTCAACCCACACCACCGAGGTGCCCCATTCGCCCCATTCGCCCCGTTTGGCCTGGGCAAACAGGGCGGCATCTTGTAATGGCTTGAACAAACGGGTGTTCTCAATCCAGCCAGACAGGTTTACATCCGCCTGCCAGCCGTCTTCAAATGTCAGGTGCAAGCGCTGACCGGGCAGGGCAGACACAGCGCTGATGCGCAGCGGATCGTGGTTCATCGTTGCAACCCCTCAAAGTCCAGGGCCAATTGGGCCGCACGCGGGGCCAGCCATTCCAAGGCAGCCGCCATTTCTTTGGCCAGAATGCGCCCTCGTGCATCAAATGTCAGGTCTGGCAAGTACACCAGCGCTTCGCGCCCGTCTGAATCCGCTTTTTAGGGTGTCGGGCCAATGACGTTCCCAGGCCCACAGCGTGGTGATCGCATGTGCGGATTGACGCGCGGTTAAAGGCGCCATAGTCTGAGCACATGGGCACCATCGCAATCGTCAGCCGCAAAGGCGGCAGTGGAAAAAGCACGCTTGCCACCAATCTGGCGTCGTACTTGGCTCGCCGCAACGATTCGGTGACGTTGGGCGATCTGGATCACCAGCAGTCGATGCGCGTGTGGTTGTCACGTCGGCCGTCGGCGGCCCCCCGCATCGTGGGCTGGCTGGGTGACTCGGGTGGGCTGGCCCGTCCGCTGATCGGCACGCAGCACCTCATCCTCGACACGCCGGGCGGGCTGCATGGGCTGGGCTTGGCCAAGGTGGTGATGGCGGCCGACGCCAATTTGCTGCCCGTGGCCGGGTCGGTTTTTGACCGCGAATCGGCCTCTGATTGTTGGAATGAGTTGCGCGCGCACCCCAAAGTTGCCTCGGGGCGGTGCCGGGTGGCCGCGTTGGGCATGCGGCTTGATGGCCGCACGGGTGCGGGTGAAATCACCGAGGACTGGGCGGCCAGTGTGGGTTTGCCCTACATCGGCGCATTGCGTGCTGCGCAGGTCTATGTGCGTGCGGTTGAGAACGGCATCAGCATTTTTGACATGCCTGAAACGGTGACCCAAGTGGATCGTTTGCAATGGTTGCCCATTTTGGCCTGGGTCGATCCTGTGTTGGGCCAAGGCCTGAACGAGGGAGGCCCGACAGACACTGCACAGGCTTCGGCCAGGGTTGTCCCGTTGCGCCCAATCACCACCGCCCCGGTGGCTCCCGCCGTGGCAGCGTCCGTTGGCAGCGCTCACCCGGCGGGTGACAGCGGTTCAAGCAGCGGACCGCCGTGGTTGCGCTGGCTGCCCGGGTTTCTGAAGCGGCGGCGCTGAACGGGTTGTCCAGCGGGTTCAGTTGGGAATCACCCGGGCGATTTCGGCGGCCAGTGTTTGCATTGAAATGGGTTTGGACACGTAGCCGTCGGCGCCGGCCGCTATGAAACGCTCCCGGTCACCCGACATGGCGTGGGCGGTCACCATGAGAACCGGGGTGTGGGGCTGGCCTTCTTGCTCCCGTTCGCGCAGCCGGGCAAGAGCGGTCAGGCCGTCTGTGCCGGGCATCATCACATCCATCAATACCAAGTCGAAGCGTTGCGCACTCAGCTGGTTCAGTGCCTCTTGCCCGTCTTCGGCCAGCACGCAGGTGTGGCCCATTTTCCCCAGCAATATGCTGGCTACCTTTTGGTTGATGGGGTGGTCTTCTGCCAACAAGATGTGCAACCGCCGCGTATAGGCCGGGTTTGTATTGGTTGTGTTGGATGGTGCCTCGTGGGTTTTTGCGTGGGTTTTGGGATGTTGTGCCAGCACCGTGAATTCAAAACAGGAGCCTTGTCCTGGCGTGCTGTTGGCTTGTATGTGGCCCCCCATCAGCGTGACCAAGCTGCGGGTAATGGCCAAACCCAGCCCTGTGCCTCCAAAGTTTCGGGTGATGGAGCCGTCGGCTTGCACAAACGGGTTGAACAGGCTGTCGGCTTTACTCGGATCGAAGCCGATGCCGGTGTCCTGCACGGTAAAGCGCAGTAGGACCGTGTCTGGGGTGTCTGTGGGTTGGGCAGACAGGTGCAGGCGCACGCTGCCGCGTTGGGTGAACTTGACGGCGTTGCCGATGAGGTTGGTGAGCACTTGGCGCAGCCGCACGGGGTCAAGCATGGCTTCTTCCGGCACGCCCACGGCGCAGGTGTAGGTGAGGTCCAGGTTCTTGGCGTCGGCCAAACCTTTCATGGACTTGAGGGTGTGGCGCAGGAGTTGCTCGGGAATGATGAGCGCGGGCTCCAGTTCCAGCGCGCCAGACTCAATTTTTGAGAAGTCCAAAATGTCGTTGATGATGTGCAGCAGATGGTCGGCGGCATCGCGGGCCATGACCAGGTGCTCGCGCTGTTCGGTGTTGAGCTCGGACTCCAGCACCATCTGCGTCATGCCCAGAACGCCGTTCATGGGGGTGCGTATTTCGTGGCTCATGTTGGCCAGGAACTCGCTTTTGAGCCGGTTGGCCACCTCGGCTTTGTTGCGAGCGGCGACCAGCTCGTCTTCGTGGTGTTGGATCTGGGTGTAATCCTGCATGAGGCCGATGAAGTAGATGTGCTCATCGACGTTGGCCTCGGTCACAGACAGGCGCAAGGGGAAGCGGCTGCCATCGAGTCGGTGGCCTTGGACCACCCGAGGGCGGTTGAGCATGTGTTGCACGCCGGTGCGCAGGTAGGTGGCTATGTCGGTGGTGTGGCGTTCGCGGTCTGCGGGGGCCATCAATACGCTGACGTCCCGCCCAATCAGTGCGCCGGGTGCGTAGCCAAACATGGTGTCGGCCGCCGGGTTGGCTTGAATGATGACGCCCTGGGTGTCGATCACCACGATGCCTTCGGGGGCGGCTTTGAAAATGCCGGCGAGCTTGGATTCGCTCAGCCTGAGGTTGTGTTCAATCTGTTGTCGCTCAACCACCTCGTGGCGCAACTGGTTGTTGGCTTTTTCGCGCTCGGTCGAGAGGTGTCGGGCGGCCTGGAAGGCCGATTGAAGCCGTCTGAAACCAATCCACACCACGGTCATGCTGACAAACACCAGCACCACCAGTGCCGCAAAAGTTTGGTTGAGTGAACCGAGGTAGGAGCTGCCCCAGACATGTATGGGCAGGGTGATTTCAAGCGCTCCGCGCACATCGCCTACTTTCCAGTCGGTGCGTGGGGAGCCCGCCATGCTGTTGTGGCAGGCCACACAGTTGGCTTGCATGATGTCTGCTTGGGCATAACGCATCACCAGGGTTCCGTTGAGCGTTTCGGTGCGCACAAAGGGTTGGTCTGGGCGTTGATGCAGTTCGGTCAGGGCCGCTCGCTGGAAGTCGTCGAGCTGGCGTTCAGCCTCGCGCCAGGGGAAGGGGTGTTCGCTGTAGAGCGAGACCGCGTGCCCCGCCTCACGTTGGGACAGGTAATGGCCTAGATCGATCATGAAGGTGGCGGGCAAAGGCAAGCCACCGGGAACGTTTTTGTATTCGTGCGTGACCTCGGCGCCGTTCTGGCGCGCCCGGGGCAAAATTTCTGCCGCGTAAAAATTGCGAAAGTGCGTGACCGACATCGCCTGCCGTTTGGCGGTGTCTTGCGTGATGTTGAGCAGGGTTTGCTGAACCGATGCATAGACCAGCCAGATCAACCCCAGCGAAATGCCGACCAGCACGCTGGTCAACACGGGCAAAGCCCAACGGCTCATAAACAGGGGTTTGCGTTTTGCTGCGGAGGGAGCAGGTGGCTTGAAGGCGTCTGGCATATGGAGGGCAGATGTAACTGTCCATGCAAGGTTACACGGACAGAAAACTCAATGGCACAAAAAAAGTTCGACAGTGGGACTTTTTAGACATTCACACGCCACGCCAGCCACACCACAGCCAGCACCAGCGCGGCCGCACCCCATAGCAGCATGCGGGTGCGTACGCGCAGCACTTCTACCGCACTCACCAATCGCGCGTTTTGTTCGGCCAGTTCGGCCAACGTCTGGGTGAGTTGTTCTTGTGTCTGGGCGTGCCGGTCCAGTTGCACCTGGGCGGCGATCAACCGGTTTTTGAGTTCCCCCAAGCTAGGCTGGGCATCGCTCACCAGATCGGCGGTGGCGGCGCTTGTCACAGCGGGCGGGGGTTCGGTGCGCTGGCGGTCCATCAGTTTGCGCGCGGCGTTGAGCACCTTGGGCGCGTGCTCGATCACGTCGCCCCATGGGATGACCTTGAGGGCCAGCAGCCAGGGAATGGCCATGGAGTGATCCTTTCGGGCTTAAAAATGGGATGTTTGAGCTTACCCGGTTAAAAACGTTGCATGGTGTTTGTTGAAGATCAACCCGACGGGTGTGGTAAGGCTTAACATCCAAAAATACGCATATACAAATAATTGGAGTTGAGATGGACTGGTCAGGCTGGATTGAGGGCTGGGGGGAGCCTGTGGTGCTGGCGCTTTGCGGTTTGCTGGTGGGGCTGGGCTTTGGCTTTTTCGCCCAGCGCTCGCGGTTTTGCTTGCGCGCAGCCGTCATCGAGTTTTG
>JAUXXN010000509.1 GCA_030684755.1 Hydrogenophaga sp. | reverse complement strand
CCCACGCGCAGGCCGGGGCTGAGCACCTTGCTCAAGCTGCCGCAATGCACCAACAGGTCGCGGCTGCCGGGTACGCTGGCGCTCAGTGCCAGCAGGCTGGGTGGCGGTGCTTCGCCAAAGTACAGGTCGCCGTACGGATCGTCTTCCACGATCAGCGTGTTGTGCTTCACTGCCATTTCCAGCACCTTGTTGCGCCGCTCCATGCTGAGCATGGCGCCGCTGGGGTTGCCAAAAGTGGGGATGAGGTAGACGAATTTGGGCTTGTGCTCGGCGATCAGCTGCTCCAGTTCGTCGGTTTTGACACCGTGGCCGTCCACCGGGGCGGTGATGAGTTCGGCTCCATAGAGGCGAAAGCACTGGATGGTGGCCAAAAAGGTGGGGCCTTCGACGATAACTTTGTCACCGGGGGAAATCAGGGTTTTGCCCAGCAAGTCCAGCGCTTGCTGGCTGCCGGTGGTGACGATCAGGTCTTCGGGCTTCACGCCCGTGTTGCCTTTGCTGGCCATGAAGGCGGCGAGTTGCTCACGAAGCGGGTTGTAGCCCTCGGTGGCGCCGTATTGCAACGCGGCGCCGGGTTCTTCGGTCAACGCAGCGTTCGCGGCTTCGCGGATACCGTCCACGTCGAACATGGCGCTGTCGGGAAACCCCCCCGCAAAGCTGATGATGCCGGGCTTGCCCAGCAGCTTGAAGAGTTCGCGGATGGCGGAGGTTTCAACGTTGTTGAGGCGGTCGGCAAAGGGTGTGCTGAAGGGCATGGCGTTGGATCACAAAATTGATAAAACAGGTATCTCGCATGTTAGCGTCAGTGCGCAGTCTCATAGACATTCAAAAACAGAGCCCATTGCCGCACGTACACTGCAAGGCATGAAACGCGCTGCCATCGAACCCTTTTTTTCCACCCTAAAAGCCGCCAACCCCACGCCGCAAACCGAGCTGGAATACACCAGCGTGTTTGAGTTGTTGGCCGCCGTGTTGCTGTCGGCCCAGGCCACCGACGTGGGCGTGAACAAGGCCACGCGCAAACTGTTCCCGGCGGCCGACACGCCGCAGAAGGTATTGAACTTGGGGCTGGAGGGACTGGAGGGTTTCATCAAAACCATTGGCCTTTACCGCAGCAAGGCGAGGCACCTGTTAGAGACCTGCCGCATTTTGGTCGAGCAGCACGGCGGAGAGGTGCCGCGCACCCGCGAGGCGCTGGAAGCCCTACCCGGCGTGGGCCGCAAAACCGCCAACGTGGTGTTGAACGTGGCCTTTGGACAACCCACCATGGCCGTAGACACGCATATTTTTCGGGTCAGCAACCGCACCGGTTTGGCCCCGGGAAAAACGCCGCTGGCGGTGGAACTTCAGCTGATGAAGCGTGTACCCGCCGCCTATGCGGTGGATTCGCACCACTGGCTGATTTTGCTGGGCCGCTATGTGTGCCAAGCGCGCAAACCGCTGTGCCCGCAATGTGCTGTGGCGGCTTATTGCGATTTCAAGCCCAAAACAAGCTGACCTGGCTTTGGGTTTCAGGGTTTCAGTTCCAAAAACTCAAAACCCGGTTCGGGGCTGGGCTCAAAGGCTGGCTTCGCCGGGTTTGGGCTTGCGGATGACGTTGATCACTTTTTGCTCAGCACCCTTGCGTTCGCAGGTGCTGGCATCGCGCCCGCAGAAGGTGCAAGACTTTTCACCCATGAGCGTGGCAGCGCCGCCACAAGAACCGGCCAAGGGTTTGCCTTTGATCATCACGCCCAAGGCCATAGCGGCAAAAAACACCAGAAACAACACCAGAGCCAGCAACATTTCCATGATCGTCTTTCAGTGGGCGCCCGCTTCGGGCGCCAAGTAGGGTTGCAGGTAGCTGCTTTGCTGTGTGCGCCGCACACCATCACGCTCAAAGACCCAATAAACCGCCAACTGGTTCTCCTCGGCCAGAGCCAGACCTCGGCTTTCGTCCAACACCATGAAGGCGGTGGCCCACGCATCGGCCAGAGCCACATTGGACGCCAACACGCTCACCGACAGCGGCGGGTCGGGCACAGGGTAGCCGCTGACGGGGTCAATGACGTGCGAATAACGACGGCCTTCGATCTCAAGGAAGTTTCGGTAATGCCCCGATGTCGCCAGCGAAGCGTCAGAAAGCTCCAGCCGAGCGAGCACACGGCCTGTGCGGGTGGGGTCCGGCTCTTCAATGCCAATGCGCCACGGCCCGCCCGATGGTCCCCGGCCTCGGGTGGCCACTTCTCCTCCAATTTCGACTATGAAGTTTGCTACGCCATGTGCACGTACGACCTGCGCAATCATGTCAACCCCATAGCCTTTGGCAATGGCAGAAAAATCGAGCCTCAACGGCAACCGCTTGACCACCTGACCAGGCGCAGGCTGCTCGACCGCATCGAACCGTGCCTTAGCGGCCTTGATAGCGGCCGGCTCGGGCATTCGAATCAGCGGCTGTTCGGGTTTAGGCCAACCAAAACCCCAGAGGTTGACCAGGTCACCCACCGTCGGGTCGAACGCGCCACCGCTGGCCAGATGCACGTGGCGCGACATACGGACCATGTTCTGGAAGTCTATGTCCACAAGCATGACTTGGCCCGGCAGCGCATCGTTGAAGACTGTGATGAGCGAATCGCTCCGATAAGTGGACAAGCTGGCGTTGAGTGCTTCAAGCCGTGCATCCACCGCCGTTTGCAGGGCGACTGCGTCGAAGGACGAGACCGGCAACTGAAACCGGATGTGGTAGCGCGTACCCATGGTAGCGCCCTCGATCTGCTGGAACGGCATCTCGCGGGAGCAGCCAGCCATCGCCAACACCCCGACGATCAACCACCACACTGACCAGCTGCGCCAGGGCAGCAGACGAACGGCGGCAGCGCGCACTCAGCCCCCGAAATCGTCCAACATGATGTGCTCTTCTTCGACGCCCAAGTCCCTGATCATCTTGATCACAGACACGTTCATCATCGGCGGGCCGCACATGTAGAACTCGCAATCTTCAGGCGCTGGGTGGTTCTTGAGGTAGTTCTCGTACACCACGTTGTGGATGAACCCGGTAGGGCCGGTCCAGTTGTCTTCGGGCAGGGGGTCGGACAGGGCCAGATGCCAGCTGAAGTTCTCGTGCTTGCGGGCCAGTTCGTCGAACTCTTCCACATAGAAGGTCTCGCGCAGGCTGCGCGCACCGTACCAAAAGCTGATCTTGCGCTTGCTGTTCAAACGCATGAGCTGGTCAAAGATGTGCGAACGCATGGGCGCCATACCGGCGCCCCCGCCGATGAACACCATTTCGTTGTCGGTTTCTTTGGCGAAGAATTCGCCGTAAGGCCCCGACACCTTGACCTTGTCACCCGGCTTGAGCGAGAACACCCAAGACGACATCTTGCCCGGCGGGATGCCCTTCGCGCCCGGCGGCGGCGAGGCCACCCGGATGTTGAACTTGATCAAGCCCTTTTCCTGTGGGTAATTGGCCATCGAATACGCGCGAATGGTGGTTTCTTCCACCTTAGACACGTTATCAAAAATCTTGAACCGATCCCAGTCGGCCCGGTATTCCTCGGGAATGTCAAAGTCTTTGTAATCGACCACGTGCGGTGGGCATTCCAGTTGCACATAGCCACCAGCCCGAAAATTCACGTCTTCGCCATCGGGAATTTTCAGCACCAGTTCTTTGATGAAAGTGGCCACGTTGTCGTTGGACAGCACCGTGGTTTCCCACTGCTTGACGCCAAAGAACTCGGGCTCCACCTCAATCTTCATGTTTTGCTTGACCGGCACTTGGCAGGCCAGTCGGGCGTGTTCGCGGATTTCACCCCGGGTGAAATGGCCCTCTTCCACCGGCAAGATGGAGCCACCGCCCTCTTTCACATGGCAACGGCATTGCGCACAAGTGCCGCCGCCGCCACAGGCCGAGGACAGAAAAATGCCCTGGTCGGCCAGCGTTTGCAGCAGCTTGCCGCCAGCGGGCACGGTGATCGTGCGTTCAGGGTCGCCGTTGATCTCGATGCGCACATCGCCGTCACTCACCAAGCGGGTTCGTGCATACAAGATCACCAGCACCAAGGCCATGATGACGGTGGTGAACATCGCCACCCCGCCCACAATCGTGGTCACATCCATCTTTGTGGTTCCTTCCGTTATGTATTTGTGGGGGACAGGCTCAGAGCGTCATGCCACCGAAGGACATGAAACCCAGCGCCATCAGGCCCGTGGTGATGAAGGTGATGCCCAGACCCCGCAGGCCTTCGGGCACGTCGCTGTATTTGAGC
>JAUXXN010000489.1 GCA_030684755.1 Hydrogenophaga sp. | reverse complement strand
AATGCGGCAGTCGTCAAAATTGATCTGCGCGGTGTCGCTGCTGTGCTGCCCCAGCTTGTCCTCCAGCCGCGCCACCACATAGCCGGGAGCACTGGTGGGCACGATGAAGGCGCTCATGCCCTTCTTGCCAGCGCCCTTGTCGGTCACGGCAATGACGATGGCCACATCGCCGTTTTTGCCGCTGGTGATGAACTGCTTGACGCCGTTGATGACGTATTCGTCCCCCTGCTTGACCGCCGTGGTGCGCAGCGCCGAAGCGTCAGAGCCCACATGCGGTTCGGTCAGGCAAAAGGCCCCCAACATCTGCCCAGCGGCCAGCGGGCGCAGCCATTGTTCTTGCTGCTGTGGGTTGCCGTAGCGCATCAAAATGGCGTTGACCGGGCAGTTGGTCACGCTGATCACGGTACTGGTGCCGCCGTCGCCAGCGGCAATTTCTTCCAGCACCACCGCCAGCGTCTGGTAACTCAAGCCCGCGCCGCCCAGTTCTTCGGGAACGCAAATACCATAAGCACCCAACTCGGCCAGGCCCTTGTGTACGTCTTTTGGAAAGTGGTGTTCTTTGTCCCATTTCGCGGCGTTCGGCCACAGTTGTTCCTGAGCAAAAGCGCGCACAGCGTCGCGGATCATCACTTGGTCATCGGTCAACAACATGGTTGTGCTTTCAGCAGAGTTCGATGGCCATGGCGGTAGCTTCACCGCCGCCAATGCACAGCGTGGCCACGCCTTTGGTCTTGCCGTGGGTTTGCAGAGCGTGCAGCAGCGTCACCACAATGCGCGCACCGCTGGCGCCGATGGGGTGGCCCAGGGCGCAAGCGCCGCCGTGTACGTTCACCTTTTCGTGCGGAATGCTCAGCTCGGTCATCAGCGCCATAGGCACCACGGCAAAGGCTTCGTTGATTTCCCACAGATCCACGTCAGCCACGGCCCAGCCGGTTTTGGCCAGCAGTTTCTGCGTGGCGCCGACCGGGGCGGTGGCGAACCAGTTGGGTTCCTGCGCGTGGGTGGCGTGGCCGACGATGCGGGCCAGCGGCTTCAGGCCTTGCGCCAGGGCGGTGGATTCGCGCATGAGCACCAGCGCGGCGGCGCCGTCGTTGATCGAAGAGGACGAAGCGGCGGTGATGGTGCCGTCTTTCTTGAACGCGGGTTTGAGCGAGGTGAGCTTGTCCAGCTTGACCTTGCCCGGGCCTTCGTCGATGGACACCACGCGCTCGCCTGCGCGGCTTTTCACGGTCACAGGCGCGATTTCTTTCGCAAACGCGCCGCTCTCGGTGGCTGCTTTGGCGCGGGTGACCGAGGCAATGGCAAACGCATCTTGCTGTTCGCGGGTGAAGCTGTATTTGGCGGCGCAGTCTTCGCCGAAGGTGCCCATGCTGCGGCCCGGTTCGTAGGCGTCTTCTAAGCCGTCGAGCATCATGTGGTCAAAAATTTTGTCGTGGCCCATGCGGTAGCCGCCCCGGCCTTTTTGCAGCAGGTAGGGAGCGTTGGTCATGCTTTCCATGCCGCCCGACACCATCACGGTGGCGCTGCCCGCGAGCAGCATGTCGTGCGCGAGCATGGTGGCTTTCATGCCCGAGCCGCACATTTTGGACAGCGTGACTGCGCCCGCCGACAGGGGCAGTCCGGCCTTGAGCGCGGCTTGGCGCGCCGGGGCTTGGCCCTGGCCGGCCATGAGGCAGTTGCCAAACAGCACCTCGTCGATCAGCGTTTTGTCCACGCCGCTGCGCTCGACAGCAGCTTGAATGGCCACGCCGCCGAGGTCGTGGGCGGACTGGGAAGCGAAGTCGCTCTGGAACGAACCCATAGGGGTGCGGGCGGCGCCCACGATGACGATGGTGTCGGGGTGAACAGTCATGAAAGTCTCCTTAAAAAGATCCGTCTAACAGTGCCTTGTCGGCTTGGATGTGAAAGCGCCGGTCGCGCTCGTAGGGGAACACGTCGAACACATGGCCTGCGGCAATGCGCGCTTGGTGGGTTTGCCAAAACGCGGGGTCCAGCAGGTCGGCGTGGTGTTGCATGAAGGCTTGGCGCACCAAGGGGTTGCCGAGCAAAAAGGGGCCGAAGGTTTCCGGGAACACGTCGTTTTTGGCCACCGAATACCAGACTTCGCCGGACATTTCGTCTTCTTCGTGGCGCGGCGCGGGCACGCGGCGAAAGTTGCAGTCGGTGATGTATTCGATCTCGTCGTAGTCGTAAAACACCACCTTGCCGTGGCGTGTGATGCCGAAGTTTTTCCACAACATGTCGCCGGGGAAGATGTTGGCGGCCACCAGGTCTTTGATGGCGTTGCCGTATTCGACCACCGCCCGCGCCAATTGGGCTTTGGCCGCTGGGTCGTCGGCTTGGGTGCGCAAGGTGTCGAAGGCTTCTTGCAGGTACATGTTGAGCGGGATCATGCGCCGCTCGATGTAGCAGTGCTTGAGGATCACCTCCAGGGTGCCGTCGCCGTCGCGGTCGCTGATTTCCAGTTGGCTGGGTGCGAATTTTTCAATTTCGGCAATCAGCTCGTCGGTGAAGCGCGAGCGCGGAAAACCGACCTCGGAAAACTCCAGCGTGTCGGCCATACGGCCCACGCGGTCGTGTTGTTTCACCAGCAGGTATTTGCCGCGAATCTGCTCGCGCGTGGTGTCTTTCTGCGGCGGGTAAAAGTCTTTGATGACCTTGAACACGAAGGGGAAGCTCGGCAGGTCAAACACCAGCATCACCATGCCTTTGATGCCGGGCGCGATGCGGAACTTGTCGGTGCTGTGCCGCATGTGATACAGGAAATCGCGGTAGAACAGCGTCTTGCCCTGCTTGGCCAAACCGAGCGCGTTGTAAAACTCGGCGCGTGGTTTGCGGGGCATGAGGCTGCGCAGAAATTGCACGTAGGCGCTGGGTATTTCCATGTCCACCATGAAAGTGGCGCGCGCAAAGCTGAACAGCATCAGCAGGTCGTCTTCACCAAACAGCGCGGCGTCCACCACCAGTTTTTCATCGGGCGTGTGCAGAACGGGCAGCGCAAACGGCACCTCCTGGAAGCCGTTGATGATCTTGCCCACCACGTAGGCGCCTTTGTTGCGAAAGAACAGGCCGGACAGCACCTGAAACTGGAAATTGGCGCGCAGCTTCACGTGGTCAAAGTGCTGCTTCATGGCCTGAAGCACCAGCGCAGCGTCGCGCGGCAGGTCTTCGAACGGCACCCGCAGTTCGAAGTCCTGGATCATGCGCAG
>JAUXXN010000485.1 GCA_030684755.1 Hydrogenophaga sp. | reverse complement strand
ACCCGAGCGACGTGACCTGGCAGATGGTGGAAAACTTCTTGGCCGGTGGCGCTGCCGTGAGCGTGCTGGCGCGCCAGCACGGCATCGGCCTCACGGTGGTGGACTGCGGCGTGCGCCACGACTTCGCGCCACGGCCCGGGCTGGTGGTGGCCAAAGTGGCCCCTGGCACCGCCGATGCGCTGGAAGGCCCGGCCATGACCACCGCGCACCGCGACATGGCCTTGGTCAACGGTGCTGACTTGGTTAAGAACTTGCCCGGCAACGCGCTGTTGCTGGGTGAAATGGGCATTGGCAACACCTCGGCGGCGTCGCTGTTGCTGGCGCGTCTGGCAGGGTTGGACGTGACCGACTGCACCGGTGCCGGTACTGGGCTCGATTCCGACGCCGTGCAGCGCAAGATCGGCATCTTGCGCAAGGTGCTGGCGCACCATCCCGACGCGCGCAGCCCGCTGGACGCTCTGGCCGCGTTCGGTGGCTTTGAGATTGCCACGATGGTGGGCGCCGTGTTGCAAGCCGCGCTGGAGCGCCGCGTGATCGTGGTGGACGGCTTCATTGCCAGCGCCGCCGTGCTGGTGGCCAGCGCTTTGCAGCCCGCCGTGTTGCAGCGCTGCGTGTTCGCCCACCGATCGGGCGAACGCGGCCACGCCCTCATGCTCGCGCACCTGCACGCCGAACCCTTGCTGGACCTGGGCCTGCGCCTGGGCGAAGGCTCGGGCGCTGCGCTGGCCTGGCCGCTGCTGGTGAGCGCCTGCGCCATCGTGCGCGAGATGGCGAGTTTCGAGGCGGCGGGCGTGTCGCGGCAAGAACCCGCAGACCAGCCGCTGGCACTTTGAAACGGCATGCCACGCAAGCCCCCACCCCAACCCTCCCCCAGCGGGGGAGGGAGCAAGACATGTTCGCGCTCAGACGCTGTGCCCAAGGGGTGTCTTGCGGATGGGGCAGCCTACCCCACCCGCCAGCGCCAAGCCGCAGCGCTGTCTTGACCCTTCCCCCGCTGGGGGAAGGTTGGGATGGGGGCAGGCCCGAGCATGGGCAGGCCAACCATGATGAACCCTATCCGCCCTTAGCCAGCAACCCAAAACCCATCCATCCAGCCGCACCTCACACCACCACATGCTGCCCTTGCGCCACTTCCTGCTCGCCATCCAGTTCTTCACACGCATTCCCATCACCGGTCGGCTGGCCGACTGGGTGGGTTTCAGCCCGGCCATGTTGCGCGCCAGTGCGGCGCATTTTCCGGGCGTGGGCTGGGTGGTGGGCGGGCTCAGTGCGGCGGTGTTTTACGGCCTGTGGCTGGCCTTGCCCGCGCAACCCGCCGCGCCGTGGGTCGCGGCAGTGGCATGCACCGTGTTCAGCGTGCTGCTGACCGGCGCCTTCCATGAAGACGGCCTGGCCGATCTGGTGGACGGGCTGGGCGGCTCCCTGAACCGGGAGCGTGCGCTCGACATCATGAAAGATTCCCGCGTGGGCACCTACGGCGCCTTGGCGCTGGTGTTGGCGGTGGCCGCCAAGGTGGCGCTGCTGGTGTTGCTGGCGCAGGCCGGTGGCGCTTGGCTGGCCGCGCTGGCGTTGTTTGCCGCGCATGTCACTTCGCGGCTCATGCCGCTGTTCGTTATCCGCACGCTGGCGCATGTGGGGGACACGCCGCAGTCCAAGTCCAAACCGCTGGCCGAAACCATTGCCGTGGCGGGGCTCCTGGCGGGGCTGCTGTGGTGGGTGCTGGCCATGGCGCTGGCTGGTTGGCTGTTGCCGGGTGCGCCTTGGGCGCTGGCGGTGGTGGCCTCGCTCATGGGCATGGGCTGGATGTGGCGCCTGCTGCACCGCCGCTTGCAAGGCTTTACCGGCGACGGCCTGGGCGCCACGCAGCAGGTGAGCGAGGTGTGTTTTTACCTCGGTCTGGCGTTGGCGCTGTGAAACTCTGGCTGCTGCGACACGCCCAGGTGGATCTGCCCGCCGGTCTTTGCTATGGCGCCAGCGATGTGCCCGCGCACGCCGCGCTCACTCTGCAAGCCGCCCAAGCCGCCGCCAAGTTGTTGCCCGTGGGCCTGCCGGTGTGGGTATCGGCCCTGGGCCGCGCCCAAGCTTTGGCGCAGGCATTGCAACAGCTGCGGCCCGACCTGGGCCCGCCCAGCACCGACCCGCGCCTGAACGAAATGAACTTTGGTTGCTGGGAACTGCAACCCTGGGACGCCGTGCCGCGCAGCGCCTTTGACGTATGGATGGCCGACTTTGCGCACCACCGTTTTGGCGGCGCTGAGAGCACCCAGCAAGTCATCGACCGCGTGGCGCAAGCCCTGCAAAGTCTGCGCGCCGCGCAAGTGCCAGAGGCGGTGTGGGTCACGCACGCGGGCGTGATCCGCGCCGTGCAGTTCGTGGCCACCCAAGGTGCAGGGCCGCTGCCTGTGGCGATTGGCAGCGTGGACCAGTGGCCCACAGACGCACCTGCACCCGGCGGTCACCTGTGCATCGACTGGTGAGCAGCCCACGCCCGCAGACCCGCGCCATGCAGGCACACTGGAGGCCATGAACCCCACCCGCACCGACACGCCCTACAGCCTCGCCCGCATGAAAACCCTGGCCCTGGGCTTGCTCGTGCTGGCTGGCGCGGTGTACGTGGTAGCCACCCTGCTGGAGCCGCGCCATACCGCCTGGGGCTACGTGGCCGCCGCTGCCGAAGCCGCCATGATCGGCGCCCTGGCCGACTGGTTCGCCGTGGTCGCTTTGTTTCGCCATCCGCTGGGGTTGCCCATTCCACACACCGCCATCATCGTGGCCAACAAAGACCGGCTGGGCGCGCAGCTGGCCCGTTTTTTGGGCGAACATTTCCTGGCCGCCGAACACGTGCAACCCCGCCTGGCCCGCTGGGACGTAGCCAGCGCCCTCGGCCACTGGTTGGCCCAGCCCGAAGCCGCCCATCGCGTCGGCCAGTGGCTGCAAAGCGCCACACCCGCCCTGCTCAGCGCGCTCGACCAAACCCCCGCGCGCCATTGGGTGGCACAACTCGTGCAGCGCCTGCTGCGCCAACTGGACCTGGCCACCCTGGGCGGACAAGCGCTGGCCGCACTCACCGCCCACGGCCACCACCAGCAGTGGCTCAACGGCCTGTTGCAACAGCTTTCCGGCTGGGCCGGGCAAGAAGCGGTTCAAGACAAACTCACCGACGCCATCGCTCGCGAACTCAAAGAACTCAAATACCTCGGGCTCGACCAAATGGCCGCCCGCCTGGCCACCCGCAAACTCGTGGCCGCGCTCACCCGCACCCTGGCCGACGTGGCCGCCGATCCGCACCACGAACTGCGCCAACGCTTTGATGGCTGGATGCTTGAGTCCATCCAACGCCTGCAAACCGACCCCGACTGGCAGGCCCGCACCGCCCTGTGGCGCGACGCCTGGCTGGACCAACCTGAATGGAAAACCCCCATTGAAGCCTGGTGGCACGAGCTCATGACCACCCTGCGCGCCGACGCCCTCAAGCCCGAAACCGCCCTGGCCGAGCGCATCGCCACCGTGGTGCAAGCCGCCGGACAGCAGTTGCTGAACGATGCCCCCTTGCGCATTTGGCTCAACACCCAAGCCCAGCACCTGCTGCTGCGCCTGCTGGACAACAGCCGCGAAACCATCATCGAATTCGTGGCCCAGCGCGTGCAGGCCTGGGACGCCCACGACATGAGCCGCACCCTAGAAAACAACATCGGCCGCGACCTGCAATTCATCCGCATCAACGGCACCCTGGTGGGCGCGCTGGTGGGCCTGCTGCTGCATGCTGCTACGCAGGCGGCGCTGGTGCTGCCTGTGGTGCAGGGGTGGATGGGGTGATGGGCGGTGTTTTTTGCGTACTTCGGTTTGATTGTTGAGCCGTGTCCAATTCCTTCCTGCCTTTTCAGCTACTCTGCCAGCCAGTGGTAAGTTTTGGAAAAGCTACTGCGTTAACATACGCACCGCTGGACGGTATCGGTTGCTTCTCAATCCATTCTTTCTTGCCCCCCTTTTGCGTTCTGACAAGGCCCGTTCGCGGCTTTGTGTGGTTACTGCCACGGCTCGGAACGCAAATCTCACTTGCCGGGTCACCCCGTCCCCCTTGTCTGTTCCATGGAGCTGCTACGCCTCATCCGAAACCATGATCAAGATCAAAAAAGGCCTGGACCTGCCACTGGCTGGCGTCCCAGCTTCCCAGCTCGAAGCCGCACCCGCTCCCCGCTCGGTGGCCCTGCTCGGTCCCGACTACGTGGGGCTGCGCCCGACCATGCGGGTGCAAGAGGGCGACACGGTTCGCCTCGGCCAGGTGCTGTTCGAGGACAAAAAAAACCCGGGCGTCCTCTACACCGCCCCCGCCAGCGGCACCGTGCAAGCCATTCACCGTGGCCCGCAGCGCTTCTTTGAGTCGCTGGTGATTGATGTGGCGCCTCAAGGGGCCGAACACAACGCCATCCGCTTCCCAAGTTTCGGCTTGGATGCCTTGACCCGCTTGCCCCGCGAAGAGGTGGTCAAAAACTTGGTGGACAGCGGCCTTTGGACCGCCTTGCGCACCCGGCCCTACAGCAAAGTGCCCGCGCTGGACGCCCAGCCCGCCGCCATCTTTGTCAACGTGATGGACACGCACCCGCTGGGCTTTGACCCCCAGCCGGTGCTGGACGAGGGCGCCGATGCTTTTGCCGCTGGTCTGGATGCGCTGGCCCGTTTGGCGCCTACGGTGTTCGTCTGCCATGCACCCGGCACCCGTTTGCCCGCGTCTCAGTCGCAGCAGGTGCGCACCCAAGCCTTTGACGGGCCCCACCCAGCGGGCCTGAGCGGCACACACATTCACCACCTCATGCCCGCAAGCCGCCACCGCCAAGTGTGGAGCGTGCATTACCAAGACGTCATTGCCATAGGCCGTTTGTTCACCACCGGCGCGCTCGACCTGAGCCGCGTGGTGGCTTTGGCCGGTCCGTCGGTGCAGCGGCCCCGGCTGTTGCGTACCCGCGTGGGCGCCAGCCTAGACCAACTCACTCAAGGTGAACTGCTGTCGGGCATCCACCGTACTGTGTCGGGTTCGGTGCTTTCAGGCCGCAAGGCGGCTGACCACTTGGCCTATTTGGGACGTTATCACCTGCACGTGTCGGTGTTGCCCGAAGGGCATGAGCGCGAGTTCATGGGCTGGATGTCTCCCGGCGCCGACCGTTTTTCGGTCATGCGCATTTACCTGTCGCAGTTCATGGCGGGCAAGCGTTTTGCCATGAACACCAGCACCAACGGTTCGCCTCGGGCCATGGTGCCCATTGGTGCCTATGAAAAAGTGATGCCCCTGGACATCTTGCCCACCCAGTTGTTGCGCGCGCTGATTGTGGGCGACCTGGAGGTGGCCGAGCAGCTCGGTGCGCTGGAGCTGGACGAAGAAGATCTGGCCCTGTGTACCTATGTTTGCCCTGGCAAATACGAATACGGCGACATCCTGCGCGACAACCTCACCCGCATTGAGAAAGAAGGTTGAGCATGCAAGCACTCCGCTCATTCCTAGACAGCATCGAGCCCCATTTCCTCAAAGGGGGCAAATGGCACCGCTACTACGCACTGTACGAAGCGGCCGACACCATTTTTTACTCGCCCAAAAGCGTCACCCACAGCGGCGCCCATGTGCGTGACGGCATAGACCTTAAAAGGGTCATGATCACCGTTTGGATGTGCACCTTCCCGGCCATGTTCTGGGGCATGTACAACGTGGGCTTTCAGGCCAACACCGCCATGGCCCAAATGGGCATGGCAGAGGTGGAAGGCTGGCGCGGTGCGCTGATTGGTTTGGCTGCTGGCTACGACCCCGCCAATTGGTGGGACTGTTTCTGGCACGGGGCGGCTTATTTCTTGCCCATTTACGCCGTCACGTTCATCGTGGGCGGCTTCTGGGAGGTGCTTTTTGCCTCCGTTCGCGGGCACGAGATCAACGAAGGCTTCTTCGTCACCTCCGTCCTGTTTGCACTCATCCTGCCTCCCGACATTCCGTTGTGGCAGGTGGCGCTGGGCATCAGCTTTGGCGTCGTGGTGGGCAAAGAGGTGTTTGGCGGTACCGGCAAAAACTTCCTCAACCCCGCGTTGACTGGCCGCGCCTTTCTGTTCTTCGCCTACCCGGCCCAGATTTCGGGCGACGGTGTCTGGACGGCAGTGGATGGTTTCAGCGGTGCCACGGCGCTTGGCCAAGCCGCTTTGGGCGGCGTGGAAGCATTGGCCCACCCGAGCGGCCAGGCGCTGACTTGGTTTGACGCCTTCTTTGGCAACATGCAAGGCAGCATTGGCGAGGTCTCAACTGCAGCCATTTTGCTCGGCGGCGCGGTACTGCTCTGGACCGGCATTGCCTCGTGGCGCATTGTGGTCGGTGTGTTCTTGGGCATGGTGGCCACCAGCTTGCTGTTCAATGCCATCGGCTCCGACACCAACCCCATGATGGCCATGCCTTTTTGGTGGCATTTTGTGCTCGGTGGCTTTGCCTTCGGCATGATTTTTATGGCCACCGACCCGGTGTCGGCTTCCATGACCAGCACCGGCAAATGGCTGTTTGGTGCGCTGATTGGCTTCATGGTGGTGCTGATTCGGGTGGTCAATCCCGCCTTCCCCGAGGGCATGATGCTGGCCATTTTGTTCGCCAACCTGTTTGCACCGCTGATCGATCACTTCGTCATTCGGGCCAACATGAAACGGAGACTTGCACGCAATGGGTAAACAAACCGCCAAACAAACCCTGACCGTTGCCCTGCTGTTGTGCTTGGGCTGCTCGGTGCTGGTGTCCACCGCCGCCATCGGTCTCAAGCCCCAGCAAGAGGCCAACCGCCTGCTGGACCGCAACAAAAACATTCTGGCTGCGGCTGGTTTGTTGCAGCCGGGCCAAAGCCGGGCCGACATCGACCGCATGTTTGCGGAGTTCGAAGTGCGCTTGGTCAACCTAGACACCGGGCGCTATGCGAGCGACGACGAAATGAAGGCCGCTGGCATCGATCCGCGCACCTACGACGCACGCAAGGCTGCCCGCGACCCGGCTTTGTCGGTGTCCATGAAGGGCGACGACCCCGCAGGCATCCAGCGCAAGGCGCGCTTTGCCACGGTGTATGTGTTGCCGGGCGACCAAGGCCTGCGCCAGTTGGTGTTGCCGGTGTATGGGGCCGGTCTGTGGGGCATGCTTTACGGTTTTCTGGTGCTCGAAGGCGACCTGAACACCGTCAAAGGGCTGTCCTTTTACGAACACAAAGAAACCCCCGGTCTGGGTGCCAAGGTGGACGAGCCCGACTGGAAGGCGCAGTGGCCGGGCAAGCCGGCCTACAACGACCAAGGCGAGGTGGCGGTGCGTGTGGCCAAAGGGGCCGCCACGCGCGAGGGTGAAATAGACGGCCTGAGCGGCGCCACCCTCACCACCCGGGGCGTTGACTCACTGATTCAGTTCTGGCTGGGCGAGCGTGGCTTTGCCCCTTTTCTTCAACACCTTAAAACAGGCAAGGCTTGAACATGTCTGAAACCAAGACCAAGAAGGTATTGCTCGACCCCATCGTCGACAACAACCCGATCACGCTGCAGGTGCTGGGTGTGTGCTCGGCCCTGGCGGTCACCAGCAGCCTAGCCGCCGCTTTGGTGATGTGCGTCGCGCTGACCACTGTGGTGGCCTTCTCCAACCTGTTCATCTCGATCATTCGCAACAGCATTCCGAGCAGCATCCGCATCATTGTGCAGATGACCATCATTGCCTCGCTGGTGATTGTGGTGGACCAGGTGTTGCAAGCCGTGGCTTACGACATTGCCAAATCGCTGTCGGTGTTTGTGGGGCTGATCATCACCAACTGCATTGTGATGGGCCGGGCCGAAGCCTTTGCCATGAGCAACCCGCCGCTGCCGAGCTTTCTGGACGGCATTGGCAACGGCCTGGGTTACAGCGCCATTTTGGTGGCGGTGGCGGTGATTCGCGAGCTTTTTGGCAGTGGA
>JAUXXN010000297.1 GCA_030684755.1 Hydrogenophaga sp. | reverse complement strand
GAGAAGCCCCGTCATTGATGGCGGGGAGGGATAGCGCGTGCAGCGCCAGCTGCACAATGGCCTTGATGGATGGCCAATGCTGTATAAAATAACAGCATCGTATGGACCACATGATCAAGACCCTCAAGCTGCGCATCAAGGACAAGCACGCCAGCGTGCTTCGCTCCATGGCGCGTGAGGTGAACATGACCTGGAATTTCTGCAACGAGACCAGCGCTCGCGCTGTGCGCGAGAAGGGCAAGTTCCTCAGCGGCTTCGATCTCCAGAAACTGACCGATGGCTTCTCGACATGTGAGGGCGTGAACATCGGCAGCGCGACAACCCAGCAGGTGTGCGAGGAGTACGCCACACGCCGACGCCAATTCAAACGCGCCCGGCTCAACTGGCGCGTGTCCAACCCGAAGTCTTCCAAGTATTCCCTGGGCTGGATTCCCTTCAAGTCCCGCGCTGCGCGCTACAAGGGCGGGCAGATCCATTTCGCCGGGCACAAGCTGGGCTTGTGGGACAGCTACGGTCTGGCCCACCACGAGCTGCGGGCAGGCTCGTTCAGCGAAGACAGCCGGGGACGCTGGTACCTCAACGTCCAGGTGAAGGTTGTCGAGCTGGTCGGGCCGCGCCTGCCGGTGACCGGCTCGGTCGGAATCGACCTGGGCCTGAAAACGTCTGCCACCACATCCGATGGCCACAAGATCGAGGGACGTTTCTACCGAGCCCTGGAGCCCAAGCTGGGCATCGCCCAGCGGGCCAGGAGGAAACGAAGGGTCAAAGCGATCCATAGCAAGATCAAAAACCAGCGCAAAGACCTGCTGCACAAGTTCAGCACGGCGCTGGTGCAGGCGAACGCTGCCGTCTTTGTGGGTGACGTGGCCAGCGCGAAGTTGGTCAAGACGAAGATGGCCAAAAGCACGCTCGATGCGGGCTGGGCCATGCTCAAGACGATGTTGGAATACAAGAGCCATCAGGCTGGTATCGTCTTTGAAGAGGTCCCAGAGGCTTATACCACCCAGACTTGTTCGTGCTGTGGGGCTGTGCCCCACAGCAGTCCGAAAGGTAGAGCAGGTCTTGGAATAAGAGAATGGACGTGCAGTGTTTGCGAAACGGTCCATGACCGTGATGTGAACGCTGCAAAGAACATTCTTGCGCTCGGACATGAGCGTCTCGCAGGAGGAATCACCGTCTCTTCAGGGCGGTGAGGATGTCAAGAGGTCCCGCTTCAGACCCTGATTCAGGCGTCGAAAGCAGTTGAATCCGGCAAGGAAACGGCGACGGACCGCGCGTATCTGAAGGGGCGCGGCACCTCGCTCGGCGGTATGCGACCCAAAGCAACGGTCCTGAAGCCCGACGGCACCCTGACCATCGCCAAGTTTCCGAGCGTGAGTGATACGCGTGACGTGGCGCGCGGTGAGGTGCTGGCTCTGTTGCTCGCGAAAGAGGCGGGCCTGAATGCATCCGAGGCCGAAGTCGTCATGGCTGGCACCCAGGCTGTCGCGCTTATCGTGCGGTTTGACCGACCTCGGACTGGCGGCCGCATCCCTTACCTATCTGCGGCCTCGCTGCTGCAGCTGGATTCCAGGGAAGATGGCGCATACACGCAGATTGCGGAGGCCATTGACCGGTTCTCCCCAAGACCTCTCGAAGACAAGCAGGAGCTTTGGGCGCGCATCTGCTTCAGCATGCTCATCACCAACGTGGATGACCACATGCACAACCACGGCTTCCTGCACAGCGGCGGGGGGCAGTGGCGGCTCGCCCCGCTGTTTGACGTGAACCCGTTCCCCGACAAGGAACCCATCCTGAAAACCGCCGTGACCGAAGCGACCGGTGAAACCGGAGATATCCAGGAGGCGCTGGAGGCAGCGGCATACTTTGGTGTGTCCGATGACGACGCCCATCTAATCCTGACCCGGATGATGGCGGCCCTGAACGACTGGAAACGACTCGCCCGGTCCCCGGCCGTGGGGATGAGTGATGATGAAATCGACAAGGTCGCGCCTGCTTTTGAGAACGACAACTGGGATACGGTAGCGTTCTTTCTGGAAAAATAAATCGGCCAATCGGCCAATCGGCCAATCGGACGGTCTGGTCGGGCATCGTCGGCTTGGCAAATTCTCGGTTTATGGCTGTGCCTGTCTCAGCTTATTTTTCGTGGACCGACGTAATCCGTTGATTCGAAAGCATGCAAATCCTCGCGTTTTGATTGCAGTTTAGAACTCCTACAAGCAGCGTCACCAAGGGTAGTTGACGCATGCTGCCCATGCGCACATCCTGCGCTCCCGACACGGTGAAGCATCGTCGTGCCCGATTGAAGCCCCTGCGCTCGGGCTTCCCAGACCCCACCCCTTGAAATCATTACTTCTCATTGCAGACATATTTGCTAAAAATGCTTACTGTCTGTCCATTTTCAGTCATGGCCGTACAAGAAAACATTGTTGATAAAAGACCAATTTATTGGTAATAATGGTTGCCGTTATGCCCGCCAAAGCACCTGCTCCATATCCTTCTCAGTCACGGCTCCTGCGGGACCTGGGGGCTAGGCTGCGCGCGGCGCGGCTGCGGCGCCGTCTGGCGGTCACCCAAGTGGCTGCGCGGGCGGATGTGTCGCGCCCGACCATCAACAAGGTGGAACAGGGCGACCCAACGGTCACGCTGGGAACCTACCTGCGGGTCTTGGTCGTGCTCGGACTGGAGAAGGACCTGATGCTGCTGGCGGCCGAAGACCCCGTGGGCAGGCGCCTTCAAGACGCAGCGTTAGAGACACCTCGTCGCGCGCCACGACCCCGCTCTTCACCGGGCAATGAGGGCGACGAGGGCCCCCAATGAGCGCCGCAAGCAAGAAGGCGCGCGAACAAGCAACGTCGGCCGCTGCGCCTGTCGCGATGCCCGACGGCCTGGAGGTTTGGCTGGACGATGTGGCGGCTGGCCCTCTCTCGCACATGGGTCGGCTGCACCGGGTGGGCGCTGACAGTGTCCGCTTTGAATATGCCCCGAACTGGTTGAAGAATCCGGTCGCGTTTGCTCTCGACCCGGAGCTTGTATTGGCTGACGGCAATTTCTTCCCCAAGGAATCCAACTTCGGCGTCTTTCTCGACAGTTGCCCCGACCGCTGGGGCCAAGTCCTCATGAGGCGGCGCGAGCTTGTCGAAGCCAAACAACAGGGTCGTGCTCGCCGTGAACTCACCACCTGGGACTTCTTCCTCGGGGTGCAAGACATCACTCGCATGGGTGCGCTTCGCTTCTCTACCTTGCAGTCCTCCCGTCAGCTCAAGGCCGGTTCACCACCGCAGTTTGCCGATGCTGCATGTCTGGCAAACCAAGCCTTGGCAGCACCTGCGCTCACCCACATGGGCGAGTTGCAGGCGGTGGCGCTTGAACTTACCCGCAAGAAGGTCGACAACCTGGATTTGCTTCAGCAGTGGCTGCGCGTCTTGGTGGCCCCTGGGGCATCGCTCGGAGGAGCGCGGCCGAAGGCCAACCTTCAAGATGGACAGGGTCGGCTGTGGATAGCCAAATTCCCCGCAGCTGATGACGAGCACGATTGGGCGCTTCGCGAAATGCTGGTTCACCAGATGGCGACGGATTTTGGTCTGCAGGTGGCGCCAGCGCGTTTGGAGCGCATCGGCACCGGCCACCACACTTTCGTCACGCAGCGCTTCGACCGCCACGAGGGCCGTAGGCGCTTTTTCACCTCCGCAATGGCCTTGCTCAACAAAACAGACAGTGAAGAGGCCTCGTACTTGGACTTGGCCGAGTTCCTTGGCAACAAGCAGGGCGTGGAAGGCTGTATCAAGCAGGACTTGCGCGAACTCTTCCGCCGGGTGCTCTTCAACGTGGCCACCGCTAACCGCGATGACCACCTGCGAAACCACGGTTTCATCCGTCAGCCCGGCGGCTGGCGCTTGGCGCCCGCGTACGACATGAATCCGTCGACCAAGAAGGACGCGCATGTACTGACGCTGGACGACCGCAGCGCAGACCCCGACCTCGACACCGTGATGGCCACAGCCGAGTTCTACCGCGTCCACGCGCAGGAGGCACAAGCAGACTTGGCTCGGCTGAGCCAAGTGCTGGGCAGTTGGAAACAAAAGGCCAAGCAGCTGGGCTTGTCGGCCGAAGACCGGCTAGAGCTGGAGGACTGCTTCCAGACCTGAGAGGGATTGCTTGGTCGCGGCCGAGGCACCCACAACGCTGCAACGCGCGCACAACAACTGTGTGCGCTTCCCAGCAAAAACTTCGGTTATCCACACGTCCCAAGGTGGCCGCACTGGGTGCAGTAGTCGCAGCCATCCTTGCGGATCATGGCGTGCGCACCGCACTCAGGACATTTCTTGCCAGCCATCACGCCTGCGGGCGTTCCAGCCGCAACCGCCACCGGCTCGGGCATCACAGCGGCCACGCCCTGCTGGGCACGGCGCGCAATGATGGTTTGCAGGGCAAACGCAATGGCCGCCACCTCGGAGTCGTGCCACATGGGCACGTGCGTGCCGTCGGCCTTTTGGTAGGTGCCCAGGCGCACCGGGCCACGGTCCCATGCCACTTTGCGCATGTCGCCCAAGGCGCGTTCCAAAAAGCCACCGCGCGCGGCCAGCGACAGCATGCGCATGGTGGAGGTGATCCACTGCTGCGACTCGCCGCTTTGGCCCACGGGCATGAAGAACTCGATGGCGCGTTCGATGGTGCCCACACCGTCGGCGGCGGGCACCGGCAGGAACGAGACGATGATGTACAGCGTCTTGTGGCCTTCTTGCGTCCAGTACTCCACCTTGTCGGCCACGGCCGAGAGCGCGCCTTTGGGGCGGCTTTCGATCACGGTGCGCATAGGGTCTACCGGTGCCGGTGCGGTCAACGCGGCGGCCGCAGCCGCATCGCTGGCGGCGCTGCCGGTGTCCAGCACCGAGCCCAGAATGCTGTTGGGGCGGTAAGTGGCCAGGCCTTTGAGGTGGGCGCGCCAAGCCTGCTGGTACAGGCCCTTGAAGTCTTCGTAGGGGTAGTCGGCTTCGACGTTCACCGTCTTGGAAATGGCGGTGTCCACAAACGGCTGCACCGCTTGCATCATGGCAATGTGGTCACCCGCGCTCATGGCCAGTGCGTTCACAAAGTACTCAGGCAGCTGGTCCACATTGCCGCCGAGTTCGCGGTACAGGCGCCAGGCGTGGTCTTCCACCGCGTACTCGCTGGTGGAGCCATCGGACTCGCGCTTTTTGCGGCGGTACATCCAGGAAAACGGTGGCTCAATGCCGTTGGAAGCGTTGTCGGCAAAGGCCAGGCTCACCGTGCCGGTGGGCGCGATGGACAGCAGGTGGCTGTTGCGGATGCCGTGCTTGCGGATCTGCTTTTGCAGCGCGGCCGGCAGGCGGCTGGCGAAGGTGCCGGGGGCCAGGGAGTCGTCCACCACCAGCTTTGGGAAGGCGCCTTTTTCTTGCGCCAGCGCCACCGAAGCGGCGTAGGCGGCGTCGCGCATGCGCTCGGCAATTTGCGCGGCCAGGGCGCGGCCCTCGTCGCGGTCGTAGCGCACGCACAGCATGGCCAGGGTGTTGCCCATGCCGGTGAAGCCCACGCCAATGCGGCGCTTGGCGGCGGACTCTTCGCGCTGCTGGGGCAGCGGCCAGAAGGTCACGTCCAACACGTTGTCGAGCGCGCGCACCTGGGTGGTCACGGCTTTCTCAAACGCTTCGAAGTCGAACGACGGCAGTCCGCCAAAGCCAAACGGGTTGCGCACGAAGCGCGTGAGAATGACCGGGCCGAGGTCGCAGCAGCCGTAGGGCGGAAGGGGTTGCTCACCGCATTGCCCGGTGACCAAGCCGTTGAAGATGACCGTGTTGCCATCGGCTTGGGTGGTGTCAAACACCGCAGCCCGACCGATATGAACAATCTCGGCGATGCGGCTGGTGGCGGACTGGGTCTTGCGCAGCGCCTTGTCGGCCACCCAGGCGCGGTATTTTTCGGTCTTGTAGTCCAGCAGAAAACCGACCTCGTCCATGAAGCGCTCGCGCGACTGGCCGTCGATGATCAGTTCGTACTGGGCCTGGCATTCGTAGGGGCTCAGGCCCCCTTTGCCGTTGGGCATGTCCTTGGTTTGGGCGTCGCGGCGCAAACGCAGGCGGGCCAAAATGCCCAGATTGGCCAGCACCACCTGCACATCCTTGAGCAAGGCGGGGTAGCTGGAACTCAGGCGGATGGAGCAGCTTTGGCTGTTGCTAGACACGTTGACCGTGCCGTCGGTCTGGAAGAGTGCGCGCAAATAAGCCTTCACACAGGCCTCGCTGCCGCGCCAAACGATCTCGGGCACCCGCAGCTTGGTGTCGCGGTTGAAACCCAGCGCGGCCAAGGCGCGCGCCAGCAAAACCGACCGAATGACCACATGGTTGCGCTCGGCCACGGCCACGGGCGCCACCTGGTAATGCCGGGCGGTGGCTGAGAGCCCCGTGATCATGTTGTTGACGATGCCCGTCACGCGCTCGGCCAGCACCCGTTCCTCGTTCCACAGGTTGACGCAGGCCGCATCCAACCCCTTGCCCCGGTTGGTGAAATGCCCGTCACCGGTGATCAGGCCCAGCAACAGGCCCAACTCTTCGCTGCCATCCTGCCCGAACTGGCCCTTGCCCGACTGCACCCACAGCTCATCCCCCACCGCCAAATCGGACAGCTTGATCTTGCCGCGTGTGGTGTAGAAGTCGTGCCATGCCGTGGCCTCGATCTCAAAGCCGTCATCGGTGGTCACCCGGTACACATCGGCATCGCGTGAGGTCATGAAGGCTGGCTTGGCCGGGCGCGTGGCCATACCAGCCTCTGGGTTGGCGAGTGCACGCCCGTCCACCGTGACCTCCAAGGCCTTGCCGCTGTGGTACAGGTCGCCGATTTTCACCAAGCCAAACTGTGTGGCCAGCCGGGTGTCGGCCGTCACACACGGGTTGGTCGCCTCAATGCTTTCGCAGTAGCGCAGGTTGTTGTCGGTACGGATCTGGTCGAGGAACAGAATGCCCGGTTCGGCGAAGTCGTAGGCCGACTTCATGACCGTGTCCCACAGTTCGCGGGCGGCGATGGTCTGGTAGACCCATAGGCCGTCGGCGCGCTGGTAGGCGCCTTTGGCGATCAGCGGGGTGCCGGGGCGGGCTTTGTGCACCAACTCCCAGGGCTGGTCGGCGCCCAAGGCTTCCATGAACGCGTCGGACACGCCCACCGACACGTTGAAATTGTTCCAGCGGCCGGGGGTGCGCTTGGCGGTGATGAATTCGAGCACATCGGGGTGGTCGATGCGCAGCACGCCCATTTGTGCGCCACGGCGCGCGCCCGCGCTCTCCACGGTGGAGCAGCTCTGGTCGAATACATTGATGTAGCTGCACGGGCCCGAGGCCATGGAGTGCGTGCCCTTGACTTCGGCGCCTTTGGGGCGGATGCGCGAAAAGTCGTAGCCGACCCCGCCGCCCCGGCGCATGGTTTCAGCCGCTTCGCGCAGCGCTTCATATATGCCGGGGTAGCCTTCGCTGTCCACGCCCTGAATGGCATCGCCCACGGGCTGCACAAAGCAGTTGATCAGGGTGGCCTGGATGTCGGTGCCCGCCGCGCTCATGATGCGCCCGGCGCCAATGGCACCGGCGTGCAGGTTGTCAAGAAAGCGCTGCTCCCAGTCGGCGCGCACGTCTTCTTTTTCCACCGAAGCCAGGGCACGCGCCACGCGGCGGAACAGGTCTTCCATGCCGTCTTCGCCGGGTTTGAGGTATTTTTCTTTCAGTACATCGAGGCTGATGGGCTGGGTTTGGGTCAGGTCCTGCGGACGCATGGTGTTGTCGCGTTTCATGTGGGGTATTTTTTGAAGAGGCGCAAAGCCTGTCGGACGGAATGGTGGGGGCAGCGGGGTGATCGAATGGACCTGTGTGTCACAAGGCTCATGATGTCGAAACAGCGCAAAAATCCGCGCTGGCAACCGCTTGGGCCGCCCAGGCGCTCAGCCTGGGTCGGGCGAAAAGGCTGCGAACAAGGCCGCGATTATCCCCGCTGAAGCGGGTTTACGCTATCCATCCCGGTTGAGGACCACCCCAGCCCGTGGTTTCTATGGCGCCCGCTGACCGGCGCCTGCGGTTCAATGGCTGGCCACGGGCGGGCGAATGTCTGCCAGCATCCACTGCAACAGTTCGTGCACAGACCGAATCTCGCGCCCAAAAGGCAGAGTTCCTGCGCCCCGGAAAAACAAACCTTTGTCCGTATCGCCTTCCATGGCGTGGCCCAGTTGTTGGTCGATGCAGAACTGGCCAATGCCCACCACGCCGTCGCGCAGGCCGCAGTGGGCCAGGCAGTCGAAGGACATGTTGCATTTGTTCTTCGCATGCGCTGCCGCCTGCAGTTTGGGCTCGATACGGATGTATTTGTCCAGCCAGGGTGTGCGCACCGCGCGTGCGGGCAACCCGGCCACGCTGATGAATTCCACAATGTCTTCGGGCTGTGCGCCAGCCAGCACGTGTTTGAAGGCCGGGTCGGCGTCGCATTCGGTGGTCACAGCAAAGGCGGTGCCCATTTGCACCGCGCTCGCGCCCAACGATTGCATCCGAAGAATATCGGCCCGGCTGTTGATGCCACCGGCCACGATCAGCGGAATTTGGCCCTCAATGCCCGATTTTTTGAAGAAATCGAGCACCTGGGGCAATACGTTTTCAAAATCAAACCGCGTGTCCTGTAAATCGGCCACCTTGGCTGCTCCCAGGTGCCCACCGGCCAAGCGCGGGTGTTCGATCACGATCGCGTCGGGCAGGCGGCCTTTTTTCTCCCATTTGCGCACCAACAACTGCACGCCCCGAGCGTCGGACAGGATGGGAATCAGCGCGGTTTTCGGGTGGTCTTTGGCAATTTCGGGCAAGTCCAACGGCAGGCCAGCGCCCACCACCACCGCGTCGGCACCGCTTTGCAGCGCCTGGCGCACATACATTTCGTAGGCGCTGAGCGCCTTCATCACGTTCACCGCAATCAGGCCCCGGCCCTGGGCAATGCCCCGGGCGCGCTGGATCTCGCGGTCCAGCGCCACCAGGTTGGCGGCGTCGATCTGCGCCTTGGCGTCGGGTTCTTTGTCCAGGTGGCCGGTTTGGGCCATCAGGTCGGGGTGCATGCGGCGCAGGTCCACCGACGACACGGTGCCCACGCCCCCGAAGCTGGCCACGGTACCGGCCAGCGATCCAGCCGAAACGCCCACACCCATGCCGCCTTGCACCACCGGAATGAGTTCGTGCCCGGCCAGGCGCCAGGTGCGCAGGCCACCGCTACAAGCCAAGTTCTGCAACTCAGCCGCCAACTGGGCCACGGTAGGGGCGACCTGGGCGCTGATCTGCTGAGTCGGGGTCTGTTCAAGGGGGGAGAGTCGTTCCATGGTGTTGCACGTCCAGTTGCTGCGGCCCATGCCGCCGAGGGGAGGCTAACCAGCTTGGGCCGTGGGCGCATTGCGGTGTGTCAAACACAGCCGCTTCGCTGAAAAAACAGCCCAGCCGCTCTACTGCACCAGCGGGGAATCGGCGCCTTCCAGCGCAAGGCCTTCCACCTGGGCCTGGCCCACCAGCAGCTGCATGTACTGGCGCAAGGCGGTGCTGCGCGACTGCAGCGCCAGCTGGGCCTGGATGCGTTCCTGCACCTGCTCAAATTCGGGCAGCTTGCCCTTGCGTCTGCCCAGCACTTCAATGATGTGCAGGCCAAAGCGGGTGTGCACCAGGCGCGGGTGAACGCCCATGCCCCAGCGGCTGTCGGTCTGGAAGAAGAGCTCGTTGGCCAGCTCGGGCGCGCAGTCCTCCGGCGTCACCCAGCCCAGGTCGCCACCTTCGGTGCTGGACGGGCAGTTGGACAGCTCGGTCGCCAGCGCCTCGAAACGGCCCGGGGGCACGTCTTTGCGGATCAGCTCCAGCAGCGCCGCCTCGGCGCGCTGCGACAGCGCATGCACGTTCACACCCGGCGTCACCGCAAACAAGATGTGGCGCACATGCAGGGCCTGGCCCACGATGAAGCGGCCCTTGTTGGCGTCAAAGTAGCGGCGGCACTCGGATTCACCCGGATCGGGCGAAACCACGGCGGCATCCAGCAGGCCCTCAATGACGGCGCGCTGGGCGTCGTCCAGCTCGGGCGCCACCAGACCGGTGTGGCGCGGCAGCAGCCCGGCCTGCACCGCCTGCTGGCGCAGCAACTCGGTGTAGGCGCGCTCGCGCAGCGTGTTGAGGTCGGGTGTCTCACCGACCTCGTGCAAGGCAATGCCGTTGATGCTGGCCACGACGGGCTGTGCTTCACCGGCACAGGCGCAGTGGCCGCTGCCACAGCCCACGGTTGTTGCTGCATTCATGGTGTGTGTCCTCGGGTCAATGTGAAACAGGGCGCTGTTCGGCCGGGGCGCTGGACTTCAGGCCCAGCTTGCGGCTGCGCACCACCTGGTAAGGGCGGAACACGTAGGCCAGCGTGCCGAAGCCGCTCCACACATGCACCAGACGCGAGAAGGGAAAGAGCAGAAAGATCGTCATGCCGAGCACCAAGTGCACCAGGTAGACCCAGTCCAGGCCGGCCAGCAGGCTGGCGTCGGGGCGCAACGTGACGATGCCCTGCGCCCAGGCCGACAGCTGCAGCATGGCCTGACCATCGGAGTGGCCGTAAGAGAACGGCAGCGTGACCAGGCCCAGCACCAGTTGCACCCACAGGATGACCAGAATGCCCAGATCGGTGCGGTGGCTGGTGAGGCGGATGCGGTCGTCAAAAATACGGCGGTGCAGCAGCAGCGTGAGGCCGATGAAGCAGATCACGCCTGCGATACCGCCGGCCACCACCGCCACCATTTGCTTCTGGCCGGCCGTGATGAAGGGCTCGTACACAAAGTGGGGTGTGAGCAAACCGACCGTGTGGCCGAAGAACAGGAACAGGATGCCGATGTGGAACAGATTGCTGCCCCAGCGCAGCTGGCGCTTGCGCAGCAACTGCGAGGAATCGCTTTTCCAGGTGTATTGATCGCGGTCAAAACGGGCCAGGCTGCCCATGAAGAACACCGCCAGGCAGATGTAGGGAAAGACGTTGAAGAGGAAGTTGTGCAGCGTGTTCATGCCTGCGCTCCTTGAGAAGGTTGGGGTGACTTTCTGACAATATGAATCGGCTGGGGCTGGCCGGGTTTGGCCTGGCCTTCGGTGGAGCAACCACCAAACACCTCGGGCTCGGCCCAGCTCTCGTCCATTTCGGGCTCGGGCGCAATGGCCACGGCTTCGGCCTTTTCGCCCGCCAGTTCCAGCACCGCCGCCAGCACGCTGGCGTAAGGGCTTTGGCGACCGGCGAGCGCGCTGAAGATCACACGCACGATGTGCGCGATCTCGCCCATGAACTCACGCGCCTGCTGCGGCGGCTGGGTGGAGGCAAATTCCAGCACCACCGGCAAGTAATCGGGCAGCTCGCTGGTGCCCAGAAACAGACCCGCTTTTTCATAGGTCTGGATCAGGTCGATCATGGCCGGGCCACGGTCGCGCGAATCGCCGTGCACATGCTCAAACAGGTGCAGCGCGGTGCGCCGTCCCCGGTCGAACAGCTCAACGTATTCGGACTCCACTTCAAGCGCCGGGCTGGCGCCCAGGTGCTTAAGCAAGGCGTCCAGCTCAGCCAGCCGTGCAGCGGGCAGTGCCTGTTCGGCTTGCAGGGCCTGGCGCATATCGGCGGTGTGGGCGCGAAACGCCGCGTCGGGGTAGCGCAGCAGGTGCGCCAGCACGCGCAGCGTGTGGCGGGCTTTGGGTGGGGATGAAGAAAACAGGGCCATGTCAGCTCTCCACCTTGATGGGAATCGTGCGCTTTTTCTCGGAGCCGAACAGGCTGGTGGTGGTCTCGCCCTCGGAGCAGCCGTTGCCGAACGTGAAGCCGCAACCGCCCTTCACATTGAAGGTGTTTTCGGCGTATTCGCGGTGGGTGGTCGGGATCACGAAGCGGTCTTCGTAGTTGGCAATCGCCATGGTGCGGTACATCTCTTCCACCTCGCGCACGGTCAACCCCACCTGGTCCAGCACGTCCTGGTTGATCAGGCCGTCCACGTATTTGGTGCGCTGGTAGGAGCGCATGGCCAGCATGCGTTCCAGGGCGCGCACCACCGGACCGGTGTCCCCGGCGGTGAGCAGGTTGGCCAGGTACTTCACTGGAATGCGCAGCTGCGACACATCGGGAATCTCGCCGTTGTTGCCCAGCATGCCGGCGTTGGCCGAAGCGGTGATGGGCGAGAGCGGTGGCACGTACCAGACCATCGGCAAGGTGCGGTATTCGGGGTGCAGCGGCAGGGCCACTTTCCACTCCACCGCCATCTTGTAAACCGGGCTCTGGCGGGCGGCGGCCATCCAGGCATCGGGAATGCCGTCGATGCGCGCCTGCGCGATCACCTTGGGATCGTTCGGGTCCAGGAACAGGTCGAGCTGGGCCTGGTACAGGTCGGTCTCGTTGGGCGTGCTCGCGGCTTCTGCAATGCGGTCTGCGTCGTACAGCAGCACGCCGAGGTAACGGATGCGGCCCACGCAGGTCTCGGAGCACACCGTCGGCTGGCCCGCTTCAATGCGGGGGTAGCAGAAGATGCACTTCTCGGCCTTGCCGCTTTTCCAGTTGTAGTAAATCTTCTTGTAGGGGCAGCCGCTGACGCACATGCGCCAGCCGCGGCACTTGTCCTGGTCGATCAGCACAATGCCGTCTTCTTCGCGCTTGTAGATCGAGCCCGACGGGCACGAAGCCACACACGCCGGGTTCAGGCAGTGCTCGCACAGGCGCGGCAGGTACATCATGAAGGTGTTCTCGA
>JAUXXN010000484.1 GCA_030684755.1 Hydrogenophaga sp. | reverse complement strand
GTCCGAGTTGCGATACGGCAACATGCAAGCAACCCTTTTCATTGGGGGCGCGAAAAAATTGGTCCAGCGATTTTTCTGCCTCACCCAACGAGGCTTTGAGTTCACCGACCACACTGCCCATGGTCTGACGGTCACTCACCCGACGGTACAACTGCTCCATCCAGGGTTCCAACGGCTGAGCGGAGGCACCTGCACGTACATGATCCAGCCGTTCGGCCAGAGCCTGCGTGCGCTCGGTCATTTCAGCGTCGTTGGGATCAAAATCCTCGAATGCTGCTTCCAGATACAACGTGGTGGTAGCCACTTCCATGGCCAACTCAGGGCGCACGCCAGCCGGGTCATGGGCCGCTTGATCCGCTGCTTTCAACAGGGCTTGTGCCAAGACGGTGCTCGCTGGGTGAAGCTTCAGCAGCGAATCACCGATCAGGCCAAATTGATCGACAACTTGTCGCGCACGGCTAGCGTCACCGCCTGAATACAAAGCCCAGGACTCTTTGGCAGAGTTGATACGTTTACGCGCCTGCGCCAATATAGTGGGGTCATAACGACCCAGCGAGGCCAACTGATAGTCCACCGGCTGTACTGCATCCAACCCGTAGGCTTTGCGTACCGCGACCAGGTTTGGGGTACTCGCTGGCGTCGCACCACGGGCTTGAACACAGAAAAAGAGCAGGTCGTGCAACAAAACTTCTGAAACCTGGTTTTGCCCTTGGGCAAAAGATGCAAACTGCATCAGGATGCGCGATGCCGCCCGCTTGACATACACATCATCAGGTAAAAGCTGGTGTGCGACGGCCTCAAAGTAAGCTGCAGTGATGCGCCAAAAAGTTTTTCTACGGGAATCAGCAGCACCTACAGACAACCCGGCGCTGAATTTTGCCAACTGCTGGGCACCCGCTGAACTGTTGGTTTTGACCACCAACAAGACAAGCCTATCAAACAACGACCGCATAGGGGCATCGCAGTTCAGAGGTGGTGTGTCAGCTGGCGGCGCTACTTCAATGCCGCGTTGATCGAAAGACCACAGATCAGCCGGGTGTATGCGCTCCGCTGCGGCCAACTCTTGGACTTCTCGGTATTGGACGAACAAAGCCACAGGATGCACCGGCTTGTTGTTGAGTACCGCTTCCAAGTATTCAATGATTGCGAAGCTGGCCCGAACTACCCTACTGGCGGCATCTACATCGCACAACAGAGGACGCCGTACAAAGCGCTGAACAGCAGCCTCCATCGCCCGAAGCACTTGGGCAGGTGCTATCAAACCCACCATTTCAAGTGCACCCACAGCTTGGTGAAGTTGCTGACGCGCCACACGCAATGAACTGGGGTCTACCGCCTCCAGATCGTTGTTGCGAGATTTTTCAGATTCGCGAACAAAGCGCTTGATGGCTTTGTTGGCAGCATCCAGTGATTTTCGCAACTCTTCGAATACCCAGGCCAGCGGACCGAGGTCGGCGATCGGAGCGTCCGTCTGCGAACTGTCGGTACGTGTGGTATCCAGCATGTTGGTGTGAGGTTGTAACTCGAAATTTAGTTAAGCAATCTTGAACCGCGCCACCGACTGACGCAGATCCTCGGCCATGATGGAAAGTTCGCGCACCTGCTGGGCTGTGGACCGAGTACCTTCTCCGGTTTGCTCCGTCACAGCAAAAATGTGCTGAATGTTGCCAGCCACTTCGTTCGCTGAATCGGCTTCACGGGATGTGGAACTGGAAATCTGCTCAATCAGTTCGGCCAGACGGCGTGACACACGGTCAATTTCAGACAGGGCGGTACCGGCGTTGTCCGACAGTTTGGCCCCTTCGACCACACCCTGCGTGGAGCGCTCCATAGCGGCTACCGCATCTTGAGTGTCGGTCTGAATGGCCTTCACCAGTGCCGCAATCTGACGTGTCGCGTCAGCTGAGCGTTCAGCGAGTCGCTGCACCTCTTCGGCCACCACCGAGAAACCTCGCCCTGCCTCACCTGCAGAAGCAGCCTGAATGGCGGCGTTCAGCGCCAACACGTTGGTCTGCTCGGTAATGTCAGAAATCAGTTCCGTAATTTCACCAATTTCTTGCGACGACTCACCCAGACGCTTGATGCGTTTGGAAGTTTCCTGAATCTGGTCGCGGATGGAATTCATACCACCAATGGCGTCTTGCACCGCCTGCAAACCCGATTCAGCGGCTTGCAAAGAAACACGGGCCACAGCCGCCGACTCTTGAGCCTGCCCAGACACCTGGTTGATGCGCTGCGCCATATCCACCACAGACTGACCAGTTTCACGAATTTCGCGTAGCTGCTCGTTGGAAGCGGCCAGCAGTTCGGTGGACGTACTTTCCACCGCCGATGTGGTTTGCGCAACCCGTGTAGCCGTGGCCTGTACGTTGCCGACCAGCGATCGGAGTTCTTCCACGGTGTAATTAACCGAGTCAGCAATAGCTCCCGTGATGTCTTCTGTCACCGTGGCTTCTTGCGTCAAGTCACCCTCGGCCACCGTTTGCAACTCGTTCATCAAACGCAAAATTGCTGCTTGGTTGGCATCGTTGACGCGCTTGGCGTCTTGCTCCAACGACTCAGCAGCCACTCGCTGCGCTTCTGCCACCCCTTGGCGCTGGCGGCTGTCTAACAGCTGCACGTAGGCCAGACCAGCACCGCAGGTCAGCGCAAACAGGGCCGAAAGCAGCAACGCAGCCAATGCACCACCGCCCAGACCGGACCGCGAAGACAAGTCGGTTTGAAGGGTTTGTAAGCTCAGTCGCAGAGGTTCACTGTCAGCAATGATGCTGGCTTGCGCTTCACGCGCTGAAACCAGTCCCTGCAAGTTACCCAGAATGGCACCGGCTTCGGTTCGTGTCTCTTCATAAAGGGCGAGCAGCGCTTCCAGACGCTCGCCAATCTGCTCATCGTCGGCGGGTGCCAAGCGCAACTCTTCACTTCCCTTGAGCAAGCCCTCGGTAATTTCCTTGAAGGTATTCAGATCTTTTCCCAGCAAAAAAACAGCCTCAGGGCTCACACCTTCCATCGTCAAGAACTCGTTCGCCGACTTACCAATGCGCTGCGTCAGCATCACCAACTGACCCGAAGCAGAAATCTCAGCGGCAGGTGCGTTTTTCTGGAGCTTTAGCGATGAGATGGTTTCAGCAATTTCCAGCAGGTCAGACGACTGGCGGTTGATGGTGCGCAGCGCATTGCCGACCTGGGTCAGGATAGCCTGCTGGCTCAGTACCGCTGCTGCATTGCGTTCAGCGGCATCCACTTTGGGCAGCAGGCTGTTCAGTTGCTCACCGTATTGCTGGCCCAGCGCATCAATGGAAAGCTCGGCATTACCGTCTTTCAAACCGCGCACGTTTCGAGCCAGCACATCGGAACTTTCGCGAACTTCGGGGAAGGCGGAAGGGCTGCCGATCAAAGCTTGCGAAACACTCTTGGCCAAACGCTGAGACTGCATCAGTGCTTGACCACTGCTGGCCACTTGCTGACTGATTTTTTCTGTCTGACTCAACGCGAAGAAAGTCACCCCACCCAGCACAGCCAGTCCCAAAGCCAACAAAATGGCCAGAGTTCGCTGATGTTGCTCGGCAGGCTTTCGCCCCAAGAGCGGAACAGACACCAGATCCGTATGAATAAGAGCGTCTTGATCGCTGGCTAAACTGCTTTCAGCGAAGTTATCCGCAGACAAAACAGGCGCCTGTCGCGCATCGGAGAACCCTGCCGCATCCTGATCGGTGGTGCCGCTCAGATCGGGTTCATTCCCGTTTTTTTTCTTGAACAGTTCCTGGATTCGATCAAGCATGGCCATGAAAAAACCTTCCAACAGAAAACAAAGTACGTATCTCAGGCATCGTTCGACAGCTTTAACCTGTCAGGCAGCGATAGCTAGGAATTCGGGTTCAGCCGCAAGTATTTGAAGATCAAGCTCCTGCCAAGGCAGTTCTTGATGGTCGATCAGACGGCGGGTGAAATAAGCGGGTGAGCCTTCGGGAGGATCACCCAAGTCTTGGAACATGGCAGGGTTGCGCAAGCCCTGTAAACGATCGACCCACAAAACAGCATTGATTCCCAAGGCTGCGTGCAAGCTGATAAGACGCGACTCGGACGTGATGCGCTCAGCTGACTGAGGCCACTCCGACGAGGGATCATTCAGTCTCGCCAAGTCAATAACGCCGTGCAATCCCCCACGAAGGCTGGCCACACCAGCGTACCAAGACTTGGTGAAAGGCACCGCTTGCACAGAGGTCCAAGGGAAAATCTCACCCGACTGGACCAGGGGAAATAAATAACGTTGACCTCGGGCCTCTACGGCCAGCCAAGATGCGGTAGCAGCTTCGGATTTGGCAGCGGTCAGCCGTTGGGCTAGCCGTTCCTGCAAATCTCTGAGTGACTGTCGGTAGGCCATGCTGGATGTTTATGAGGTAACGCTAAGGGTGTGGCTTCGCTCAACCCAGCGCCCGCATTTTGGACAGCAGCTCTTCGGCATTCACCGGTTTCGTAACGTAGTCACGCGCGCCTTGGCGCATGCCCCACACGCGATCGGTTTCTTGATTTTTGCTGGTGCACATAATGATAGGAATGTCCGAGTATTGCGGATCGCGGCTGATCGCTCGAGTCAACTGGAAACCATTTTGACCAGGCAACACCACGTCCATCAAAATGAGTTCAGGCTTTTCCTCTCCGAGCCGACGGAAGGCCTCTTCCGCATTCTCAGCGGTGCGCACACTGTAACCATTTTTAATCAGCAGGTCCGACAAAACCATCAGCTCGGTTTTTGAATCGTCCACGATCAACACTTTTTGGATTGGCATCAAACGGCTCCGGTATGGTTAGCACCAAACTGCTGCACAGCCTGCAACAACTGGTCTTTGGTAAAGGGTTTTGTAAGGTATTCCTGTGAGCCGACCATACGCCCACGCGCTTTGTCGAAGACGCCGTCTTTAGACGAAAGCATGACCACAGGAATGTTGGAAAAACGGGTATTACGCTTGATGATGGCGCATGTCTGGTAACCATCAAGTCGCGGCATGAGTATGTCGCAGAAAACGAGATCAGGCTGATAGTCGTTGATCTTTGACAAAGCATCGAAGCCATCGTCAGCAAGAAGGACCTCGTGCCCACCCTGCTTGAGAAAAATCTCAGCGCTTCGACGAATGGTGTTGCTGTCATCAACCACCAAAACTTTCAGTGCAGGTGTCTTACTCACAATGGGGTTGCTCCAAAAAACAGATCAGGACAGAGGCCGCTCAGTAGGCATGGATCCCCGGGGTCCGAACCACGGGGGCTCGCCACAGCATGGCGAACAAGCGTCAGATTTGCACCATTTCAAAATCTTCCTTTCTCGCACCACACTCAGGGCAGGTCCAATTCATGGGCACTTGTGACCAAGGTGTCCCAGGCGCTACACCGTGCTCGGGGTCGCCTGCTGCTTCGTCATAGATCCAGCCACAAATCAGGCACATCCAAGTCTTGGTTTCGGTCATGGTTATAAGAGGCATTGTCATAGAATGCAATCATTGTATCTATCCCTATGAGACAACCGCAGTCTTCTTGCCAGTCATTCATGACCGGCCATCTGCTGATTTCTCTCCGCATGCTGGTTTGATGCCTCTCTGGAACCTGCCCGCACTGCCTCTCATACCTCCCCCCATGCCTGACACCCCTGAATTTGCTCCTTCAACCTTGGCTGGTGTCCCCAACGAAGCCAGCCTACCCTGCGTGATGGTATTCAACGCAAATGACACCAGCGGCGCGGGGGGGTTGAGTGCAGACATCATGGCCATGTCCAGCGCGTCGGCCCATGTGCTGTCTGTGGTCACGGGTGCCTACATTCGTGACACCACGGAAATTCACGATCACGTGACTTTTGACGAAGAAGCGGTGGCCGACCAGGCACGCTGCGTGCTGGAGGACATGCCAGTGCAAGCCTTCAAAGTTGGGTTTGTTGGCAGCCCGGAAAATCTCAGCGTTATCGCCGAAATCACCTCCGATTACGCTGAAGTTCCCGTAGTAACTTACATGCCCGACCTGTCTTGGTGGGACGAACTGGCCATTGACACCTATCTGGATGCCTGCGCCGAGCTGTTATTGCCCCAGACCACGGTGTTGGTGGGCAACCACAGCACGCTGTGTCGCTGGTTGCTGCCGGAATGGGAAGGCGACCGTGCGCCGAGCCCGCGCGAGATTGCGCGTGCCGCAGCAACCCACGGCGTGCCCTACACCCTAGTAACTGGTTTCAACGCCGCAGACCAATACTTGGAAAGCCATTTGGCCTCACCCGAAACGGTGCTGGCAACTGCACGTTACGAACGCTTTGAAGCCACGTTTGCGGGCGCGGGCGACACGCTGTCTGCGGCCCTGTGTGCGCTCATTGCTGGCGGTGCCGATCTCCAATCGGCCTGCGCCGAGGCACTGACCTATTTAGACCAATGTTTAGACGCTGGTTTTCAACCCGGCATGGGGCATGCCGTGCCCGACCGTCTGTTCTGGGCCCACGAAGATGACATTGAGCCGGGCGGTACAGAGCCCTCAGAAACCGCACTGGGTGCAGATGACTTTCCTCTGGACACCACCCGACATTGAGCAGCAAGACCCCGTTCCTCGCATCCAAGCCCAGCCATTTGAAAAAACGTAACATGACCGACCGCAACCAAGAACTGTTTGAACGCGCCAAAGCTCTGATTCCCGGCGGCGTGAACTCCCCCGTGCGGGCCTTCAAGGCGGTGGGCGGCACGCCGCGTTTTGTGCAGCGCGCGCAGGGGGCCTATTTTTGGGACGCCAACGGCAAAAAGTACATCGACTACATCGGTTCCTGGGGCCCGATGATTCTGGGTCACGGCCACCCGGCTGTCGTGGATGCGGTGCAAAAAGCCGTGCTTGAAGGCTTTTCGTATGGCGCACCGACAGAACGTGAAGTCGAACTGGCTGAAGAGATCATCAAGCTGGTGCCCAGTATCGACATGGTGCGCTTGGTCAGCTCGGGCACCGAAGCCGGCATGAGCACCATCCGCCTGGCGCGTGGCGCCACCGGCCGCAAGAAGATCATCAAATTTGAAGGCTGTTACCACGGCCACGCCGACGCCTTGCTGGTGAAAGCCGGTTCGGGCCTGGCCACCTTCGGCAACCCCACCAGCGCCGGTGTGCCGCCCGAAGTGGTGCAACACACCATCGTTCTCGAATACAACAACATCGAGCAACTCGAAGCCGCCTTTGTGGAGCATGGGCCCGAGGTGGCCTGCCTGATGATTGAGCCCATTGCGGGCAACATGAATTTTGTGCGCGCTTCTGTGCCGTTTATGAAACGTTGCCGTGAACTGTGTACAGAACACGGCGCGTTGCTGGCATTTGACGAGGTGATGACGGGTTTCCGTGTGGCGCTGGGTGGTGCACAAAGCGTGTACGCGCAGCTGATCCCCGGTTTTGAGCCCGACATGACCGTGATGGGCAAGGTGATCGGTGGCGGCATGCCGTTGGCGGCGTTTGGCGCCAAGCGTGCGGTGATGGAACAGCTCGCCCCGCTGGGCGGTGTGTACCAGGCCGGCACGCTGAGCGGCAATCCGGTGGCCACAGCCTGCGGTCTGGCCACGCTGAAAGAGATCCAGAAGCCGGGTTTTTATGAAGCACTGTCGGCCAGCACGCAGTCGCTGGTGAGTGGTCTGGTGGACGCGGCCAAGTCCGAGGGCGTGACACTGTGCGGCGACAGCCAAGGCGGCATGTTTGGTTTCTTCTTGTTTGATGAACTGCCGCAGAACTACGCAAAGGTGATGACCACCAACGGCCCGCGCTTCAACACCTTGTTCCACGGCCTGCTGGACCGCGGCGTGTACATCGCCCCAGCCCTGTACGAAGCCGGGTTTGTGAGCACGGCGCACACGGTGCAAGACATTGAGGACACCGTGGTAGCAGCGCGCGCGGTGTTCAAGCAACTGGGTGCATAACGGCAAAGCATGCGGGCATGGATTCCCGCATTCTCGGTAATGACGGCGGCAAGTGCTTTCAGGAACGGTACTGGCTAGCCTCTCTGGCCGTCATGCCCGCGCAGGCGGGCACCCAGAGATGCGCGACAACAGGCCTTGGCCTGCTTGACAGCCTCAGTGCCGGAAGTGGCGCACGCCGCTGTAGACCATGACCACGCCGCGCTCGTTGGCGGCGTCGATCACTTCCTGATCGCGCATGGAGCCACCGGGTTGAATGACGCAGGTCGCGCCTGCATCGACCACCACGTCCAGACCATCGCGGAACGGGAAGAACGCATCGCTGGCCACAGCCGTTCCCTGCAACGTCAGGTTCGCGTGCCCGGCCTTGATGCTGGCGATGCGGGCCGAATCAAGGCGGCTCATTTGGCCAGCACCCACACCCATGGTCATGCCGTCTTTGCAAAACACGATGGCATTGCTCTTGACAAACTTGGCCACGGTCCAGGCAAACATCAAATCGTCCAATTGCTGCTCGGTCGGTTGCAACTGGGTGACCACCTTCAGGTCGGCGCGTTGCAGCACATGGTTGTCAGCCGACTGCATCAGCAGGCCCGAGCCAACACGCTTGATGTCCGTGAGGTTCAGACCCTTGTCCCAAGCGGTGGGGCCGCCGGGCGGGAGTGCAATCTCCAGCACGCGCACATTGGCCTTGGCCTTGAAGACTTCCAGCGCTTCGGGCGTGTAGCCCGGCGCCATCAGCACCTCGACGAACTGTTTGCTGATGGCCTGCGCTCCGGCGCCGTCGAGCACACGGTTGAGCGCGATGATGCCGCCGAAGGCGCTGGTCGGGTCGGTCTGGAAGGCCTTGCTGTAGGCCTCCAGTGCATCCTTGCCCACGGCCACGCCGCAAGGGTTGGCGTGCTTCACGATCACGCAGGCGGGTGTGTCGAAGCTCTTGACGCATTCCCAGGCCGCGTCGGCGTCGGCGATGTTGTTGTAGCTCAGCTCCTTGCCTTGCAGTTGCTTGGCCGTGACCAAGGAGCCGGGCGCCGGATGCAGGTCGCGGTAGAAGGCGGCGGTCTGGTGCGGGTTTTCGCCGTAGCGCAGGTCTTGCAACTTGACGAAGCGGCCGTTGGCTTGGCCGGGGTATTCGGCACGCTGGGGCACGCTGGCGCCTTCTTCGAACTCGATGCTGGAGAGGTAGTCGCTGATGGCCCCGTCGTACTGGCTGATGCGGTTGAACGCGGCGACCGACAGGGCGAAGCGGGTTTTGTCGTTGAGCTTGCCACTGGCTTTCAGCTCATCGATAACGGCGGGGTACTGCGCCGCGTCGGTCAGCACCGCCACGTCTTTCCAGTTCTTGGCGGCGCTGCGCACCATGGCTGGGCCGCCAATATCGATGTTCTCGATCGCGTCTTCCAGCGTGCACCCTGGCTTGGCCACGGTGGCTTCAAAGGGATAGAGGTTGACGACCAGCAGATCGATGGTGTCGATGCCGTGCGCCTTCAGGGCGGCCATGTGTTCGGGCACATCGCGGCGGGCCAAGAGGCCGCCGTGCACTTTGGGGTGCAGCGTTTTGACGCGACCGTCCAGCATCTCGGGGAAGGCTGTGACTTCGGCCACTTCCGTCACGGGCAGGCCGTTTTCAGCCAGCAGCTTGGCGGTGCCGCCGGTAGAGATCAGGGCCACGCCCAGGCCGTGCAGGGTTTGGGCCAGTTCGACGATGCCGGTTTTGTCGGAGACGGAGATGAGTGCGCGCATGGGGTGTTTAGCGTTAAGGGAAAAAGGATGAGGCCAGACAAGGGCTGCGGCGGGTTACCGAGCGTCACAGCAGGTGGTGTTCGAGCAATTTTTTGCGCAGGGTGTTGCGGTTCAGACCCAGCCACTGGGCGGCACGTGACTGGTTGTTTTGCGCCTGTTCCATGACCACTTCGAGCAGCGGTTTTTCAACCGCCTTGACCAGCATGTCGTGCAGGCCAGCCGGGTCAGTGCCGTTCAAATCGCGGAAATAGTCTTCTAGGCTGGCACGAACGCAGTCGTGCAGTTTGTTGTTGGAGCTCATGCGGCCATTTTCCAGTTGTCTTCTCGGGTCATGCTGTGTTCGAGCCCGGCGGTAGTCCAGGCATCAAGGTTTTCGCGTACACAGTCCAGCTGCGCCTGCGCTGTGGTCAGGGTGTTGATATGTGCGCGGAACACCGCTGCGGCACCCACGGGCAAAGGCAGCGCTTGCGCGTACCAGCCCAGGTGCTTGCGTGCACTGCGCACACCGGTGAATTCGCCGTACAGGCTGTAGTGGTCCTCCAGGTGCTCCAACAGCCAGCCTTTGACCTCTACCAAATCGGGTGGCGGCAGGTGTTCGCCGGTGTCCAAAAAATAGGCAATTTCACGAAAAATCCAGGGCCTGCCTTGCGCAGCGCGGCCCACCATGACCGCATCGGCTCCGGTGCGTGCGAGCACCTCGCGGGCTTTCTCGGGGCTGTCGATGTCGCCATTGGCCACCACCGGAATCTTCACCCGGCTCTTGATCTGAGCCACGGTGTCGTGTTCGGCAAAGCCTTTGTAGCCTTGCTCGCGGGTGCGGCCGTGCACGGTGAGCATTTGCACGCCCGCCGACTCGGCGGCCAGCGCGATGGTCGGCGCGTTCTTACCCTCGGCAGACCAGCCGGTGCGCATTTTCAGCGTCACCGGCACGCCGTACGGCGCACAGGCGTTCACCACGGCTTGCACAATCTCCAGCGCCAGCGTTTCGTCCTGCATCAAGGCCGAACCGGCCCATTTGTTGCACACCTTTTTGGCAGGACAGCCCATGTTGATGTCGATGATTTGTGCGCCCCGGTCGATGTTGTAGCGCGCGGCGTCGGCCATCATCTGGGCGTCGGTGCCCGCAATCTGCACCGCAATCGGGCCGGGTTCTCCGCTGTGGTCGGCACGGCGCGAGGTCTTCAGGCTGCTCTGCAAATCGGGGCGCGAGGTCACCATTTCGCTCACCGCATAGCCCGCGCCCAGCCGCTTGCAAAGCTTGCGGAATGGGCGGTCCGTCACACCCGCCATGGGTGCGACAAACAACGTGTTGGGCAGGGTGTACGGACCCAGTTGCATGGCGATGGGAAAATGGTTCTTGGTGGTGCGCAACGGCGCAGAGCCCGGTCAAAGCGGGGCGTAAGGGATGGGCATTGTATCTGCCTGTTTTTTCAGCAGGCGATATGCTC
>JAUXXN010000482.1 GCA_030684755.1 Hydrogenophaga sp. | reverse complement strand
GATGCGGGCCACAGTAGATCAGATGCTGGATCCCGAGGTTGACAAAGATTTGGCCCGTGAGGCGGGCACTTTCCAGCAGCTTGGCAACAATTTGAGTGCCTTGAGCTTTCTGGTTGATATGCTGAATTACCAGCCTATGCTGGCCAAAAAACTGTTTGTTTTTGACCATGACAAGGGTGAGTTGTTGCCCCTTATGGGTCGGAGCTTGGCACCAGAGGCCGCTCAACCTTTTACGCCGCCAGATTTTGAGGATTTTGTCGTCGGTTTGCCGAATGTGGCCGATGGCTTCCAGCAGGTCGTGAGTCAGGCCCATCAGACTCGGTCACTTGACAGCGATGTTTCTGCGCCCGATGAGATTCTTACTGCCAGCGCCCCAGATCAGGCAGTGGTGCCAGTCGGTCTTGTAGCGAGTGCTCCCGTGCCGGTTGACGTGTCCCAGGCAGCGCCTGCAGCCAGTGCCGCAACGGCCAGCGAGCAGACCGCTGAAGACAACGAAGAAGATGAGTTGTTGGACATCTTCTTGGAAGAGGCCCGTGAAGTGGCTGGAAACGGCTTGGAGGCGGTGAGGCTGTTGAAAATGCAGCCGACCAACCTCGAAGACCTCACCACACTGCGTAGAGCATTCCACACCCTCAAAGGCAGCTCGCGCATGGTGGGTTTGGCCGAGTTCGGCGAGGCCGCTTGGGCTATGGAGCAATTGGTCAACGCCGCCTTGGCAGAACAACGCCCAGCGCACACGCACATGCTTAGCTTGTCTGGTGATGCAATGGGTGCTCTGTCGCGCTGGGTGGAAGACATCGCTTCTCATGCCGATGACCTATGGACTGCTCAGCCGTTTCGCACCAGCGCCGAAGCTTGGCGAAACCATTCGCAGTACGTCCCGCTCAACCTGCAAATCTCGGTTCAAGAGGACTTCTCAGAGTCCCCTGTAGTGGATGTTGTGTTGGCGCAGGCATTGCCGTTGCCAGAAGCGGATGCCTTTGCTGCCGTTGAGGCCTTGCCTGAAACTCCAGCAGCAGTTGATCTTGAGTTGGGTCAAGTACCTGTCGGCATCCTGTCCCACAACCCCGAAGAAGCATTAGAACAAGTGCCGCTACAGGAGAGCGTTGAAACATCAGCTACTAGGCAAGAGATCATTGACTTTGTCGATATGCCGTTGTTTAGCGATGTCGGTAGCGACAGCGCAGACGTCATTTTTGCGAAGGCTGCTGGCCCGGCGCCAGGGCAGTCCACATTTGAGGACATCAATTTCGGTAGCCTCGAAGCGTTGTCCTCAAGCAAGACATCGGCACCCCAAGACATGCCTGTACCAGAGGTGGCTGAGGCCGAAGACGAGGGCACTGCTGCTGCGGTCGATGAACCCGTCAATGATTTGTCATCGGTGTTGGATGGTTTGTCACTGGATTTGGAGGGCTCAGAGCCTTTGTTGTCCGAAGTGCAAACCGAGCCACAAAATGACATTGACAGCATTGACAGCATTGACAGCATTGACTTTGATCTGGATGCCGGTGCCTTGTTGTTTGAGGCAGATCCATTGCCCGAAATGGTTATGGACGGCGGTGTTCAAGACACACCAGACGCGCCTGCACTGGTGTTGGACGGACTGATCGCAGACATAAAGCCTGCTGCGTTGGATGACGCCCAAGAGACTGAACCAGCTGTGTCGCCCATGGATGCTTGGACGGTTGGGGAGTTTGAGTCTATTGAGGTGGTTGAAGGGCTGGCAGCAACTGAAGAGACAGAGGCGTTTGCCGATGCGGCGGTTGTTGAATCCTTCCAAGATGACATGCTTGATGAGCAAACCCGTGTGATCGGGTCTTTGCGCATAGGCATCAAGCTGTACAACGTCTATCTGAACGAGGCCGATGAGTGGTCTCGTCGACTGGATACAGAAATGGCTGAGTGGGCGCTGGAGCGCCACATGCCTGTGCCTGCGCACGCCGAAGCGCTGGCGCATTCGCTGGCAGGAAGCTCTGCCGCAGTGGGATTTCAATCACTGTCAGGTCTTGCACGAGCTCTGGAGCATGCCCTGGAATCTGTTGGATTGCGTCAACAAGCGGGTTGGGCCGTATCGGCTGAGCAGGCAGAGTTGTTTGTCTCCGTATCCGAAGACATTCGCCGTCTGCTGCACCAATTTGCAGCTGGTTTCTTGAATGAGCCGAAGCCAGAGTTGCTGGAAAGCCTGTACCGGGTAGTGCACGAACCTGTCTCTGATGAAGAAATGCCGCAGGAATCCGCCGAGGTGGAGGACGACTATGCGGCGCAGGGCTTGGAGATTGAAGAGCGCGCGACATGGGACGAGGTTTCTGTCCTGGTACCGCAAGATCCAGCGGTAATGGCAAATACCATGCCAATCGACGTGCCCACGGCAGACAATGTCAACTCAGAGGTTGTTGCCCGCTTGCCCGAATTGCGATCCTTGTCATCAGGTTCGGTGCAGGATATCGATGACGACATTGATGTGCTTGACACCATCGATGTGGATCTCTTCCCGATTTTTGCAGACGAAGCCCACGAGTTGCTGCCTCAATTGGGAGCGGCTCTGAGGCAGTGGGTTGCCCGTCCAGACAATGGGAGCGCCCGCTCGGAAGTGCTGCGCCATCTGCACACGCTCAAAGGCAGTGCTCGTCTGTCTGGAGCACTGCGGTTGGGTGAAATGGTGCATCGCATGGAAACCACGGCGGAGCGGTTGGGTTCCGACGTACAACGCAGCGCCGACTTGGAGCCCTTGCAAGGGGATTTTGACGCTATTTGTGCCCGCTTTGAACTTTTGAACAGTACCGATCTGGGGTCGCCGGACGTGATCCAGCAGGCGCCAGAGCAAGTGCCTAAAGATGCGGTGCTCCCGCTGTTCGAAACGTCGGGTGCACCAACGCCTGTCAATATAACGCCCGCTGCCCCCGCCCTCGCGTCGGGTACGGGCCTGACAGGTTTGTCGCTATCAAGGTTGCCCACGCCCATTCAGGCGCGTGTCGGCGCAGCGGTGCGTGTGCGATCCGAACTGCTTGACCGATTGGTCAACCAGATCGGCGAGGTCATGATCACGCGATCACGCATGGAGTCCGAATTGGTGACTTTGCGCGGATCTCTCAAAGATCTCACCGGTAACTTGGACCGATTGCGCCAGCAACTGCGCGATATTGAGCTGCAGGCCGAAACCCAGATGCAATCGCGCTTGGCCCAGGCACGCGATGTGGAGCATTCGTTCGATCCGCTGGAATTCGACCGATTCACCCGCGTGCAAGAGCTCACCCGCATGATGGCCGAGTCGGTGAACGACGTAGCCACGGTGCAGCGCAACTTGCAGCGTGCGGTGGAATCGACCGAAGACGGTTTGGTGGCGCAGGCCCGCCAGACGCGCGAACTGCAGCGCGATCTGCTGCGCACGCGCATGGTGGAGTTCGAAGGCATTTCCGAACGGCTGTACCGCGTGGTGCGCCAGGCGTCCAAAGAAACGGGGAAACAGGTGCGCCTGGACATCACCGGCGGTCAAATTGAAATGGACCGCGGTGTGCTGGACCGGGTAACAGCTGCTTTTGAGCACCTGCTGAGAAACTGCGTGGTGCATGGTATTGAAGCGCCCGAAGTTCGTTTGGCTGCGGGTAAGTCGGCAGAAGGCCGCATCAACGTCAGTCTGGTTCAGGAACTCAACGATGTGTCCGTCGTTTTCCAAGACGACGGTGCGGGTCTGAATTTGCCTCTGTTGCGAGAAAAAGCCGTAGCCAAAGGCTTTGTGTTGCCAGGCAGACATATCAGTGATGAAGAGGCGGCGCAGTTGGTGTTTGCTGCTGGTCTCAGCACAGTACGTGAAGTGTCTGAATTGGCGGGTCGTGGTGTTGGCATGGATGTGGTGCGTACCGACGTGTTGGCATTGGGCGGACGCATTGAAACCAGCACGCAACCAGGATTGGGTACAAGCTTTAAGTTGGTGTTGCCATTGACCACTGCGGTGACCCAGGTGGTGATGGTGCGCACAGGTTCGCTCACGCTGGGTGTGCCCTCGAACCTGGTGGAGTTGGTGCGCAGGGTCACCAGTGAGGAATTGGCCCAGGCCTATGCCAAGGGCCATCTCATGGTGGGTGCTGAAGAAGTGCCTTTCTATTGGGGTGGCGCGCTGTTGCAGTCCTCCGCACAATCGATGCAAGCCCAAGGTCGGACATTGCCGGTGGTGATTTTCCGAAGCGCTGCACAACGGGTGGCCATGCACGTGGACGAGGTGTTGGGCAACCAGGAAGTGGTTGTGAAGAACCTGGGGCCGCAACTCTCTCGTCTGCCGGGTCTGGCGGGCATGTCGGTACTGGCCTCGGGTGCTGTAGCCTTGATTTACAACCCTGTGGCCCTTGCCACGGTGTACGGCACGCAGGTGCGCGAATGGCTGGCCAAACAAAAGCGGCAAGCGCCGCAAATGTTTGGCGATGTGCCGACACCGGCGGACATGGTGATCAACGATGTGCCACTGGTATTGGTTGTGGACGACTCCATCACTGTTCGGCGCGTGACCCAGCGACTGCTGCAGCGAGAGGGCTACCGCGTGTCGTTGGCTGCTGATGGTTTGCAAGCGCTGGAGCGCTTGCAGCAAGAGTTGCCTACTGTGGTCCTGTCTGACATTGAAATGCCACGCATGGATGGCTTTGATTTGGTGCGCAACATTCGCAACGATCCTCGCCTGAAGGCATTGCCAGTGATCATGATCACCTCACGCATTGCCGACAAACACCGTGAACATGCGCGTGAGCTTGGGGTGGATCATTATCTCGGCAAGCCGTATCCTGAAGATGAGTTGCTTGCGCTGATCGCGCACTACACCAAGATCGAATCTGAAGTTTGATACGGTATTTTTAGCTTCACCGCATGGCGGGGCGAGGAACCCTAAAAATCCCGACTTGCGCTGGCCGCTCTGAAAAAATAGTTGCCCAGGCAACCCCGATTCTCTTGGGATGCCCTCCAGTCTTAGATTGGAGGGCATTTCCCTTGGATCAAAAATCTTCTTCAGACAAGACCAAGTTCAAATGCCACCGGCACACCCTACCGCCGTTGGAATTCAGGACAATCACTGCCAGCGTGCGATATGTCGAAACTTCGGGTTTCGCCCGGTCCTGCCTCAAAAACGAGGGTTCGACCAAAGAATGAGCTCCCCGGGAACCGGGGCCCATCGATTACAGCTTTGTCACCACTGGGAAAGCCTACCAAGTACGGTGTGCACCGTATCGGAACCCCCAGATACAAGTGCACGACCTGCAAGAAGGTATTCGCTTTTTGGGGCGCCCTGGAGAAGGACCTGCACCGGACCCACCACAACCGTAACAATTTCCTCCAACTGGTCAACCCGGTTGTGCTGCGACGGGTCATGAAGCTGCTGGGTATTTCTGTACCTTAATCCCGGCAAGGTGCTACCCGTGGGGGCAAACAACAAGCGCCCTCGCCACGGGGGACTTGATCAGCGTTGTACCCAGTCGGGGTGTCATTCCATTTCCATATCAACCGTGCACTTTGTCAGCTTCGCTTGCCGTACGTTTGTACTGTCTGCGCTTCGCCTTCTCGTTCACGATGGATCTGGAAACGGGATCAAGACTTCGGCAACCCAAACGGCTTGACCATGGGCCAGCCTTTGCGGGCCCAGTCGCTCATACCGCCGTGCACGTAGCGCACGTTGGTCCAGCCGGCGTCCTTCATGGCTTGCACCACTTTGCTGGAGCGGTTTTGCGGGTTGCAGATGATGAGCACCGGCTGTGCCGGGTCTTTGGGGATTTCGCCTGCGCGCTGGTTGAGCTGCGACATGGGCAAGAGCTGGGCGCCGTTGGCCACGCCGGTGGCGTGTTCGTCGGGTTCGCGGATGTCGAACATGACCACCTGTTTGCTCTCAAACAGCTGCCGGCCTTCTTCCAGGCTGACGCGCAGGGGGTCAGGGGTGGCGTCAGCCGAGCAGCCGGCGGCCAAGGCCAGCGCGGCTGCGCCCAGCAGGCCCAGGGTACGGCGGGTGATGAGCGATGGGCGGGTGGCGTGGGTCATGTGGCGGCGTTTTTGTATTTGATGCTGCAGCCATAGGCTTGGCTGGTGGCGGTGGTGAGGGGTTTGCCGGCCAGCAGTTCGCCCAGGCCCTGGCGCACGTAATTGGTGGCTTTTTCGATGTCGGCCACGCGGGCAGACGGGATGCTGTCAATGGCGCCGGCGTACACCAGCAAGCCTTGCGCGTTAACGATATACATGTGCGGCGTGACGCGGGCGGCGTAGGCTTGGCCCACGGTGCCGGCTTCGTCCATCAGGGTGGCGGTGGGGCTGGCTTGTTTGTCGGCCATCCAGCGCGCCAGCTG
>JAUXXN010000480.1 GCA_030684755.1 Hydrogenophaga sp. | reverse complement strand
TTCCGAGTTTTTTGGTGGCGAGGCCGGCGTCACAGCCGACCGCGTGGTCGGCGATGCGGTCATGGGCATCACCTACGGGCCTAGCGTTCAGGTGTACTACCTGATCGCGGTGTACACCTTTGTCAGTGTGGCGCTGATGTTTGCCTTCACCCGCACGCCGCTGGGGCGCATTTTGAACGCGGTGCGCGACAACCCCGAGCGGGTCGAGTTCATCGGCTACAACACGCAAATGGTGCGCTACCTGGCGTTCATGATTGCCGGTTTTTTCGCCGGCATTTCGGGTGGTCTGGCGGCGATCCAGTTTGAAATCGTCACGGCAGAAGTGGTCGGGCCGATCCGCTCGGGCGGCTACCTGCTGTTCACCTTCCTGGGTGGCGCCACGTTCTTCTTCGGGCCCATCATCGGCGGCATTTTGATGGTACTGGCCTTTGTGCTGTTCTCTGAAATCACCAAGGCCTGGCTGCTTTACCTGGGCCTCATCTTCCTGTTCATGGTGATGTACGCACCCGGCGGTATCGCCAGCCTGATCATGATGAACCTGCGGGTGGCCGCCTTTGGCCGATTACGTGAGCTGTGGGTGAGCTACCTCGCCTTGGCCCTGACCGGGCTGGTGGTGCTGGCGGGTGCAGGTGCCTTGATTGAAATGGTCTACCACCTGCAGCTCAGTACCGCCATGGGCGACTCCGTGAAGTTCCTGGGTGTGCCGCTGCACACCCGCGAGGCCGACAGTTGGTTTGGGGGCGTTTTTGTCATGCTCACCGGCCTGGGTTTGTTCGAGGTTGTGCGCCGCACCTTCATTCGGCAATGGTCCGCCATCCAGACCGACATTGAAAAAGAAATCAAACGCCGGGAGACGCAATGAGCACCCAACCAACCGCCTCCAGCACGCCCGAGGCCGCTCGTTTTGAGCAGTCGATGAGCCACATCCATTCGGGTGACTACGCGCTGGAGCTGCGCAGGCTGCACAAAAACTTCGGCAAAACAGAGATCATTCGGGGTGTTGATCTGGCGGTGCGCAGTGGCGAGCGCGTGGCCATCATCGGCCCCAATGGCGCCGGCAAGTCCACCTTGTTCAACCTGATTTCGGGCCGCTTTGCCCCCACCAGCGGTGACATTTTGTTGGGCGGGCAACGCATCAATGGGAAAAAACCGTTC
>JAUXXN010000471.1 GCA_030684755.1 Hydrogenophaga sp. | reverse complement strand
GGCATGAAGGCGCAGGACACCTCGGAACTGTTTTTTGACAATGTGAAGGTGCCGGCCGAGAACCTGCTGGGGGGCGAGGCGTTTGAGGGCAAAGGCTTCATCTGTCTGATGGAGCAGCTGCCCTGGGAGCGGCTGCAAATCGCTATTGGCGCCGTGTCGGCCGCGCAGGCTGCCATCGACTGGACGGTGACCTATGTGAAAGACCGCAAGGTGTTTGGCCAGACCGTGGCAGCGTTTCAAAACACCCGCTACAAGCTGGCCGAAATGCAGACCGAGGTCCAGGTGGCGCGCGTGTTTGTGGACAAATGCGGCGAACTGGTGTGCCAGGACAAGCTCGACACCGCCACCGCCAGCATGGCTAAGTACTGGTGCTCTGACTTGCAATGCAAGGTGATGGACGAGTGCGTGCAGTTGTTCGGCGGCTACGGCTACATGTGGGAATACCCGATCACCCGCGCTTACGCCGATGCGCGTGTGCAGCGCATTTACGGCGGCACCAACGAGATCATGAAAGAGGTGATTTCTCGCAGCATGGGCTTGGGCGGCCGGTAACGGCCTTTCCCACCGCACACTTTCACTCAGAGGTCAATGACGCGGGCCAGCGTGATGCCAGCAGGAGCTTCGTAGTCCGCGATGACCCAGGCACGGCTGGGGTGGCTGGCTGCTTCGTGCAGCAGCTCGGTCAGAAACCGCATGGACGGCGCGTCCAGCGCAGCAAAAGGTTGGTCGATCAGCGTCAGCGGGGTGCCAGCGGCCATGGCCGCGCTCAACCACACCTTGCGCTTGCTGCCCGCTGAGAGCATGTACATGGGCTTGGTCAGGTGCGGCGCCAGCGCGAAGCCATCCACCAGATCGGCCAGCACGTCAGCGCTGAAGCGGGGCAGGTGCTGGCTCAGGCTGTCCAGATAGCCCGCCGCGCTGATGGCGTCGTGCGCTTCGGTTTGCGGGTCGATCCAGAACACCTGTTGGCGGTAGGTTTCGCGCAGTTCGTCCAGCGGTGTGCCGTGGATGCTCAGGGTGCCCGACTCGGGGGACAGATCGCCCGCCATCAAGCGGATCAGGCTGCTTTTGCCGCAGCCGTCGTCGCCCCGCACCAGGTTCAGGCCGGGGGGAAGGTCAAAGCTCAGCCCGTCAAACAGCGGGCGGTTGGGCCAGCCAAAACGCAGGTTGCGGGCTTGCAAAACAGATGGGGTGGTACGGTCTGGCGCGGCGTTCATGGAAGTGGGTGACGGGGTTTCAACAACGGCGTGGTTTCAATAGCCCACGCTGTAGCGCAGACCCCGGTGGTTCAGCACGGCGCTGCGCGGGCCGATGGTTTCCAGCACCAGGCCGGGTGCCACTTCTTGTCCTTCCTGCACCACTTTGCCGTTGGCAATGAGCATGCGGTGGGCCGGGTTTTGCGAGTACGTTGAGCCGTTCACATTCACCACCGGCAATTGGGCGCGGGCTTCCGGCGAGAGTTCGGCAAAACTGCGTACTGCGGCGGGCGGAGGGGCTTCTGCCGTGGACTTGGGCGCGGCGGCGGTGCCTGTGGCGCTGCTTGTTGCTGGCGGCGCGCTGGCGGCTGGGGGCGTTGCTTCTGCGCGGGCCGGTTGGCTCGGCGGGGCCGGGGGAGCGGGTGCCAACAGGGGCAACACCGCTGGCGATGGCGCACTGCTGGCGGTGGCCTGAACGCTGGGCGTGGGGCTGGGCGCTGCTGCCGTGAGCGGCGCTGGCGGGGTGGGCTCCGCCGGCACGGGCGCTGCAGCCGGGTTGTGTGGGCCCGCGCTGGGGTTGGGCGCTGGGGCCGTCAGCCACCACCAGGCAGCCCCGCCCAACGCGGCGGCGGCCACCGCAGTCAGCAGCCAAGCGGTGGTGGGACCACCTGTGCGTGGCGGCGTGGCCGCGCTGGGCTGCACGTTGTGCGTGTGCAGGCCGGGCACATGGCCGCGCTCGCGTTCGGCGTCGGCACGTTTGAGGGCGTCAAGGATGTAGGACATCGGCAGGTCTGGGGTGTCGGGTCGGGCGGGGCGGCGCAGGCGGGCGGGGTTCGGTCCCGACTCAATTCTGGCCCAGGCGGGGTTCGTCCACCCCGCTGGCCCGGTTGATCAGCATGAAGGTCATGGGGCCGGCCAGGCCGTCGCCCTCAATGCCCTGGCTGCGCTGAAAGGAGCGAATGCGCGACGAGAAAGCGGTCGCATCGGCGGCGATCTGGCCGCTGCTTTGCAGCTGCTGCAGCTGTTGGGCCAGCCAGTCGGCGGCCGGGCCGCTGTTGCCGTTGTTCAAACGGCCTTGCTGGCCCGGCGGCGTGCGCCACAGGGTGGCATAGTCGCCGCGCCAGATGTCGGCCAGCGCGGTCAGTGGCATGCGCCAGCGGCCATTGGCTGTGTCCAAAGTGGCGGTTTCGCTGGTGATGGCGCTCAGCAGCGCCCAGCCAGTGCCTTGCCCGGGCCAACGCAGCAACAGCACGGCGGGGCGGTCCATCTGCCGCAGACCGTGCAGCGTCATGCGGCCGATGCGAAAACATTGCAATTGCTGGCGCTGTGCGCTCTCGCAAGGCTCGGTGCCGCTCAGCGTGGTGCCCCACAGACTGCCCAGTTGGCTCAGGGCCGCGGCTTCGTTGCGCCACAACGCATCCAGCGGGGGGAGTCCCAGGGTGGGCTCGGGTGGCACCGGGGCTGCGGTGGGCTGTTCGGGGGCGGGCTCGGTGGCTGCCGCAGCCGGGGGTGTTGGCGCTGGCACGGCGGCTGGCGTTGCGCTGGGCAGGGTGGCTGGCGTGGGTTCTGGCGCAGCGGGTGCGGGGGCCAAACTGCCGCCCGTCCACAGTGCAAACAGCGCCGCCGCCGAAGCGGCACCGCCGACCGCACCCAGCGCCAGGGTGCCCAGGCGCTGGCGCAGGGCTTTGCCCGCTGCCGAAGTGGGGCTAGGCGCCAGCGCTTCCGACTCAAACACCTCGGTCGCCGCCTGGTCCACCACAGCGCGTTCCACCCGCGCCTGGCCCGTGGCATAAGCCCCCAGCAGCGCGCGGTCGCACAACAGGTTGATGCGCCGGGGCACCCCACGTGCAATGGCATGCACGCGGCGCAGCGCCTCGTCTGAAAACGGCAACGGGCCCTGCAAGCCCGCCACGCCCAGGCGGTGCTGGACGTATTGGCGCGTCTCTGCCTCGTTCAGCGCACCCAGGTGAAAGCGCGCAATCACGCGCTGAGCGAGTTGCTCCAGCTCGGGCTGGGCCAGCATCTGGC
>JAUXXN010000460.1 GCA_030684755.1 Hydrogenophaga sp. | reverse complement strand
AGGTGCCGGCGCGGCTAGACTTTGTGCTGGCCGAACTGCAGCGCCGCCCGCTGGGCGCGCTGCAAATTCCTGAGGTGGACGATGCTGCGCTCGACACTGCCATCGCCCGCGTGCACACCCCTCGCTACACCCAGTTTCTGGCGGGCGCGTGGGACGAATGGGTGGCCATGGACCCCAGCAACGCACAGCGCGACGCCCTGCCCTCGGTGTGGCCGCTGGGCAACCGCAATGCATTTCGCACCGACGTGCTGCCGCACAACTTCGCGGCTCGGCTGGGCTTGTTTTCGTTCGACTCGGGTTCGCCGCTGACGGCGGGCACCTGGGCGGCAGCGCGTGGCGGCGCAGCGTGTGCGCTGGCGGCAGCGCTCGACGTGCTGGGCGGTGCGCGCAGCGCGTTCGCCCTCACCCGCCCGCCCGGCCACCACGCAGGGGCCGACTTTTTTGGTGGCTACTGCTTTTTGAACAACGCAGCCATCGCCGCGCAAGCCCTGCGCGACGGCGGCAAGCAGCGCGTGGCGGTGCTGGATGTGGACTACCACCACGGCAACGGCACGCAAGCCATTTTTTACGAGCGCGCCGACATGCTCACGGTGTCGATTCACGGCGACCCAGCCACCGAATACCCGTTTTTCCTGGGCCATGCAGATGAACGCGGTGCGGGCGTCGGCGAGGGTTTCAACCTCAACTTGCCGCTGCCGCGCGGAACGAACTTTGCCACCTGGAACGCTGCGCTGCGCCAGGCGCTGGATGCGGTGGCGGCGTTCAAGGCCGACGCGCTGGTGGTGCCCATGGGCCTGGACACGTTTGAAGGCGACCCGATATCAGGCTTCACGCTGCAAAGCGCTGACTACTTTGCCGTGGGCGAGGCGCTGGCCAGCGCCAGCCTGCCCACGGTGTTTACGTTTGAAGGTGGCTACGCAGTGGACGCGGTGGGCTCCAACGCAGTGAACCTGCTGGAAGGATTTGCACGCGCTGTCTGAACAGTTCGCATGAACTACTGGCGCGCAGTGCGCACATTGGCTGGCGGCAACTGCGGATGGCTGCTGCGCCAGGGGTTGATGTCGAGTCCGCCCCGGCGGGTGTAGCGCGCGTACACCATGAGCTTGGCGGGTTTGCAACGGGCCATGATGTCTGTGTACATGCGCTCCACACACTGTTCGTGAAATTCGTTGTGGTTGCGAAAGCTCACGATGTATTGCAGCAGCCCCGCCTGGTCGATCTGCGGGCCGCTGTAGCGAATTTGCACACTGCCCCAGTCGGGCTGGCCAGTCACCAAGCAGTTGCTTTTGAGCAAATGGCTCACCAACGTTTCTTCCACCGGCTTTTCGTGCAGCGCGGCGCTCAGCAGCTCGGGCGCGGGCTGGTAGTGCTTGCATTCCACGTCCAACCGGTCGATACACAAACCGTCCAGCTCTTGCACCGGCTCGCGGTCAAACAGTTCGGGTAACAGCAGACGCACACCGGCACCGGCCTGCACCGGGCCACCGTGCCAAATGGCCGCGCTGAGGTCATGGCGCATGCGTTCGCGCAACGCGTCGGCGCTTTCAAACCGGGTGTTGTTGAAGCTGTTCAGGTACAGCTTGAACGACTTGCTCTCCACGATGTGCGTGCTCTCGCACGGTATGGTGATGTGCGCCAGCGCCACCTGCGGCTTGCCGCGCAGGTTGAGCCAGCTCAACTCAAACGCGGTCCACAGGTCGGCACCCAGAAACGGCACGCTGCCAGCAATGCCCATTTCGCGCCGCTTGGCTTCGCGCGGCAGCGGGTACAGCAGCGATGCATCGTACTGGTCGATATAGGCCGAGGCCTTGCCCAGCTGGGAGTGTTCGGGGGTGTTGAGGTTCATAAACAGGTTTTACCGGGACAGGCTAGGCACAAAGGCTTGGCACAGAGAGGCCATAGCCCTCATTCAAACACGCTCTCGCGCAACCATTTGGTGGCCACCCATTTCTCGCCTTCCACCACGGGCGCCCCGCCGTGCAGCGTGCCGGTGGCGGGGTGCGGACGGTCGTAGCTGAAGAACACCGCATTGCCCCGCACCGGCGCCACTTCCAGCCCCGCGTCGGGAAACGTGGTGCCGCCGCCCCGGGCGGGCTCGCTCAGGTACATCACCAACGTGGCCACGCGCTGGCCGCCGCGCCGCAAAATGCTGGCGGTGCCCGGCTGGGCGGGGTCGAAGTAGTCGTAATGCGGCTTGTATTGGGCGCCGGTGCCGTAATGCAGCACCTGCATGCCCTCGCCGTGGTCCACCGGCCAGTTCACCAGCCGGGCAATGCGGGCCTCAATGCGGGCGATCAGCTCGGTTTCGCCCCGCCGGAAAAACATGCCTTGGCTGGTGCGGTCGGGGTTGAGTTCTTCGCCGCCGGTCTGCGTCTGCACCGTCAACGAGCGGGCCATCCGAGGGCGCGCGGCCGCCACCAGGGCGTCGCACTCTTCGCCACTCAGCAACTGGCCCAGCACCACCACACGCGGGTTGGCCAGCGTGGCGATCACATCCACCCAGCGGTCGCCGGCGTCGATCTGGCGCGGCGACAAGCTCAGGTCCAGGTCGGGCAGACGTTGGCTGGGCATGGGCGATGCAGCGTCGACCAAACCGGATGGCTGGCGCTGGGTTGCGTCCCATTCGCTTTCCAATGCACTGGCGGCCAGCACGGGCTGCCAACCCGCCTTCAACAAAGCGTCCAGAACGGACTGCCGCGAATAACCTGCGGTCGCCTGCTCTTGCAGCCAGCGGCGCAGCTCGGGGGTGATGACCTGAACCATGGTGTGCCCATTTCCTAAGTAAACGCTCAAACTTTGTGTTCGCGCCGAAACACCAGCCGGTCGGTCTCGGACGCGGCGGGCACAAAGCGGTAGCCCTCCCAGTCAAAACCCTTGAGCTGGTCGGGCGTGGTCAGGCGCTGCTGCACGGCGTAGCGCACCATCAGCCCGCGTGCGCGCTTGGCCATGAAACTGATGATTTTGTAGGCGTCACCCTTGCGCTCTTCAAACACACAGGTCAACACACGCGGCTTGAGCGCCTTGCGGTCCACCGCCTTGAAATACTCCTCGCTGGCCAGGTTCACCACCACCGGAGTCACGTCAGCGGCAGCGCGGGTGTTTAGGTAGTCGGCAATTTGGTGGCCCCAAAACTGGTACAGGTTTTTACCGCGCTCGGTGGGCAGGCGCGTGCCCATTTCTAGGCGGTAAGGCTGCATCCAGTCCAGCGGGCGCAACACGCCGTAGAGGCCGCTCAAAATGCACAGGTGCTGCTGCAGCCAGTCCAAATCGGGCGCAGCGAGCGACTTGGCGTCCAGCCCTTCGTACACATCGCCGTTGAAAGCCAGCGCCGCCTGCTTGGAATTGCTGGCCGTGAACTGGGGCGACCAAGCCGCGTAGCGCGCCACATTCAGGCCCGAAAGTGGGTCCGACAACTTCATCAGCTCGGCAATTTGTTGCGGCGACTTTTCACGCAACACCCCAATCAACTCGCTGGCCTGCGGCACAAACAGCGGCTGGGTGTGGGTGGACACGTGCGCTGGCGTCTCATAGTCGAGCGCTTTGGCGGGGGACAATACAAACAACATGTTGGAAATCCTTTACCTGGACGATTATCTTGCAGCGGTCAACAAACCGCCCGGCCTGCTGGTCCACCGCACCGGGCTGGACGCGGGCGAAACCCGTTTTGCCCTGCAAATGCTGCGAGACCAGCTGGGCCAACCCGTGTGGCCCGCGCACCGGCTGGACAAAGGCACCAGCGGCGTGCTGCTGTTTGCGCTGAACGCCGCCACCGCACGCACCTTGGGCCAAGCTTTTGAGGCGGGCGAGGGCCTGCAAAAAAGCTACCAAGCCGTGGTGCGCGGCTGGCCCGCCGACGCGGGCATGACCGACCACCCGCTCAAGCGCATGCCCGACGACATGCGCCACGAACGCACCGAGGTGCAAACCGCCACCACGCATTGGCACACACAAGAGCGCTACGAACTGCCGCTGGCCCACGGCGGCTTTGACACCACGCGCTGCGCACTCGTCGAGCTGCAACCCCTGACCGGGCGACGCCACCAACTGCGCCGCCACATGAAACACATCGCCCACCCCATCGTGGGCGACGCCACCCACGGCAAAGGCCCGCTGAACCGGGCGCTGGCCGAGTGGCTTGGCGTGCAACGGCTGTGGCTGCACGCGGGGGCGCTGGCTTTGAAGCATCCGTTGAGCGGTGAGGCGCTGGAACTTCAGGCACCGCTGGGGGCGGAGTGGGGGCTTTGGCGGGGTGGAGAGGGGTGATTGGGGTTGTTGAGCGCTGGGTTTGGGGCTTGGACAGGTGACGCTGACAGGCCCAGATCAGATTTCTATTCGGCAAGGGATAACGCCACTCGAAACCCCACATCGTTGAGCCCGATGTCGGGGGGATGCATGAAGCGAAACGACGCGCGCGCTGACGGCGGGGTAGCGCCACGCGCCACCGAGCAACGCCGGTCGGTCACATTGATCAAAATCGTCGTGGGTTTTCAGCTTGACGGCATCGGTCACCCAGACCTTGTCCTGCCCGCTGCTGTCCGGGGTATACAAGTTGCTCTGCCACACCAAGACGCTGCCACTGAGGTCACACAAACCCAGTGGGTTGGGTGCAAACAGACCGACCGGACTGGCGTGGTGAAGGTCGCTGGCACCGAGGTTCTCATTGAGATGAGCGGTGACCACATCATCGCTACCCCAGGGAAACTGGCGCACGCCGGGCGCGGTGAGGCTATGTGCGCGAGCCGCGCGCTCGCACTGCGCTTCTATAGGCAAGCGCACGGCTTAGCCCGTTGGCAAATTCCCGAGTTCGGCTTTGAGTTGCCGCGTCAACCATCCAGTTGCCCTTCCGATGTGGAAAAGGCATTGTGCCGCAGGGGTTCATGGCGACCGGATAACGCAGCACGGGCTATTGGACTGGGTTCCACTGCTTGTCTACTTGGCGCGTTTTTTGCTTTTAAAAATTGATCAGCGCAATCCAAGAGTGAATTACTCATCACGACCCGTCGCTTTTCGTCGAACAGACGGTCCGTTTCGGTCTCCGCCCGTCAAAGCGTGTACACG
>JAUXXN010000445.1 GCA_030684755.1 Hydrogenophaga sp. | reverse complement strand
CAAAGCGGGGCCTAGACCATTGACTTGCCGGCACTTTCTGCAGTCATGACAGCACCATCATCAGAAACTGGCGGAACTCGCTCGGGCTCGGATAAGCCAGCGCTTGCAGAAAATCGTGGTCTGCCGGCCAGCGAATCACCCAGAACGTTCGCCACAAGCTGTTCCAGCGCCTTGTCTTCCGAATACTGCGTTTCAACTACCGAACCTGAAGTGGCGCGTTGAGCTTGGCTTGGTACTCCGCAAAGTTCTTGTAGCACGGCGCTGCAACATGCAGATAGCAGTTAACAGACAAATGCACGGGCTTTGACGTGCGCTTTGAGCCAGCGTTGGGCCGCCTGGGTCAACTTTTCAGGGTCGCCTGTTGACATCAGTTGAAGATCGGTATGTGGTGGGACAGGGTTAACAGCATGACCCTCTAAACCCAGAACAGCCCGAGTGCGGCGAGCAACCGGCACACCGGTCTCCACCAGTTGTATCCCAGGCCCGCCCAATTCCGTTAAAACGTCGGCAGCAAAGGGGTAGTGCGTGCAACCCAGTACCAGCGTGTCTATGGGCGTTGAATCTGTTTCAAGTGTGCGCAAGGCGTGCAGATAGCGCTGGCACAAAATGCGGGTTGATTGCGCGTCATCGCGCTCAATAGCGTCGGCCAGGCCATCGCAGGGTTGGCAGTTGAAATGCACAGGATGTGCTGTAGCGGATTCCATGCGTTCGCGCAATTGTGCAAAGCGCTCGCTGTGCAGTGTTCCGCGTGTGGCCAACACACCAATGTGCCCGCTGCGGCTCAAGGCCGCTGCGGTCTTGAGTGCAGGCTCCACGCCCACGATGGGCATATCGGGGTAGGTTTGGCGCAGCTTGTCAATGGCCTGCGCCGTGGCGGTGTTGCAGGCCACCACCAGCGCATCAATGGCGTGTTGCGCCATCAGGTAGTCAGCGATTCGCCGTGAGCGCTCAATTATTTCTTGCCTGCTGCGTTCGCCGTACGGGGCGTAAGCGCTGTCGGCCACGTAGACAAACGCAGCCTCGGGAATTTCGTTCAGCAGGGCGCGCAGCACACTCAGGCCGCCCACCCCGCTGTCAAAAACCCCAACTTTCTTCAAGCGCCCGCAACCGTGATGCCTTTAAATTCGCCGGTGGCAATGCGCTTGCTCCATTCGGCAGGGCCGGTGATGTGGGCGCTGGTGCCCCCGGCATCCACGGCCACCGTGACCGGCATGTCCACCACGTCGAACTCGTAAATGGCTTCCATGCCCAAGTCGGCAAAGCCTACCACTTGGGCAGTTTTAATGGCTTTTGACACCAAATAGGCAGCACCACCCACAGCCATGAGGTAGGCGCTCTTGTGCTTTTTAATGGCTTCAATGGCCACCGGGCCGCGCTCGGCCTTGCCCACCATGGCAATCAGGCCGGTTTGGGCCAGCATCATTTCGGTGAAACCGTCCATGCGGGTAGCGGTGGTGGGGCCTGCAGGGCCAACCGCTTCGCCTTTGACCGGATCGACCGGGCCCACGTAGTAAATGATACGGTTGGTGAAATCGACGGGCAGTTTTTCGCCCTTGGCCAGCATGTCTTGGATGCGCTTGTGCGCCGCGTCGCGGCCGGTCAGCATCTTGCCGTTGAGCAGCAGGGTTTGGCCGGGCGTCCAGCTCGCCACTTCAGCTGCGGTCAGGGTGTCCAGGTTCACGCGCTGGCTTTTCTGGGTGTCGGGCGTCCAGTTGACGTTGGGCCACAGGTCCAGGCTGGGCGGGGTGATGTAGACCGGGCCGCTGCCGTCGAGCACAAAGTGGGCGTGGCGGGTGGCGGCGCAGTTGGGAATCATGGCCACGGGCTTGCTGGCCGCGTGCGTGGGGTACATCTTGATCTTCACGTCGAGTACGGTGGTCAGGCCACCCAGACCCTGTGCGCCTATGCCCAGGGCGTTGACCTTCTCAAACAGCTCCAAGCGCATTTCTTCGACCTTGCTGAGCTTTTCACCGCTGGTGGCTTTGGCCTGCAGTTCGTACATGTCTAGGTCGTCCATCAGGCTTTCCTTGGCCATCAGCACAGCTTTTTCAGCGGTGCCGCCAATGCCTATGCCCAGCATGCCAGGTGGGCACCAGCCCGCGCCCATGGTGGGCACGGTTTTGAGCACCCAGTCCACCACACTGTCGCCGGGGTTGAGCATGACCATCTTGCTCTTGTTTTCGCTGCCACCGCCCTTGGCGGCCAAGGTCACTTCCACCGTGTTGCCGGGCACGATCTCGGTGAAGATCACGGCGGGCGTGTTGTCTTTGGTGTTTTTGCGCTCGAACTGGGGGTCGGCCACCACGCTGGCCCGCAGCGTGTTGTCGGGGTGGTTGTAGCCCTGACGCACGCCCTCGTTGATGGCGTCGTCTAGGCTGCCGGTGAAGCCATCCCAGCGCACATCCATGCCCACTTTCAAGAACACGTTGACGATGCCCGTGTCTTGGCAAATCGGGCGGTGTCCGGTGGCGCTCATCTTGCTGTTGGTCAGGATCTGCGCGATCGCGTCTTTCGCGGCCGGGCTTTGCTCGCGCTCGTAGGCGCGGGCCAAGTGGGCGATGTAGTCCGCTGGGTGGTAGTAGCTGATGTATTGCAGGGCTGCGGCAACGGATTCGATCAGGTCGTTCTGGCGGATGCTCGTGGTCATGGGGTGTGCGGCTTGGGTCAGTGAAATGGACGGGCGGGGCGGACGGTGGCAACTCAGGGTCAGGATGACGGACAGTGAAGAGCCAGCGCAATATTTTGACAGGTCATCGTCGGCCAGCGGCGCCATGCCGGGTGGGGCAACCACACTGCTGGGCCGCAGGTGGCTTGGCTTGTGGTGCCTATTGCGGCACGTTGTTGCTGTTCGCTTGTGTAACACCGCGCAGCAGGCCTTTTAGCTCGCCCATTTCTTGGCGCAACAGTTGTACTTCAGCATGCAATTCGTGCTCAATCGACTGGCCCACTTGCGCAACCGCTTCGACGGTCGATTGGCGCTCGCTGTCGCTGAAGGTCTGCATGGCGTTGACGATGATCGCAATGAACAGGTTGAGCATGGTGAAGGTGGCGAACAGAATAAACACAATGAAGAACAGCCATGCGTAGGGCGCCACCTCCATCACAGGCCGGGCAATGCCCATGGACCAACTCTCCAGCGTCATGACCTGAAACAGGGTGTAGAGCGATCGGCCCAGGTGCCCGAACCAGTCAGGAAAAGCCTGGCCAAACAGGTGCGTGGCGATCACAGCAAATACATAAAACACCAGCAACAGCACCATCGCGATGGACGCCAACCCCGGAATGGCCGACAGCAAAGCGCCCACCACCCGGCGCATCGACGGCACGAGGGTGAGCATGCGCAGTACCCGCAGCACCCGCAAGGCACGCAGCACCGCCAGAGGACCGCTGGCCGGAACCAAGGCGATAGCCACCACTGCAAAGTCGAAAAGGCTCCAGGGATCGCGGAAAAACGCTGCACGGTGTACGTGGATGCGAAGCGCAATCTCCAGCACAAAGACCACCAAAATGGCTCGATCAACAGCCAACAACAAGTTGCCGTACGACGAGGCCATCACGGTGCTTGAAGTTTCCATTCCCAAGATCACGGCGTTGACAATGATCAGTGTGATGATGGTTTGTTGAAAACGGGCATTTTCCAGAAATTGTCCCATGCGCTTGCGCCAAAAAGGATCGGCTTCGTGAAGTGTTTCTGTCATGTTGAGTGCTTGAATCAAGGCAGTGTGGCAGGCTATTTTAGGGAGGCTCAGCATCGTTTGTTACATGCTTCAAACCGCGCATGCGCAGTAATGCAGCGGTCCACGAAAGGCTTCGCAGATGCGATGCAACTGCTAGCTTGCCAGGGTCATGTAAGTGGCTCGTAAGAGCCTTTGCGCACATTCAATAGCTGATCTGTTACCCATACACCCGAGGAGACTGCCTATGTCCGCACCGTCGACGTCCATTCAATCCACCCTGGTCGAGAACCGCGTTTTTGAACCCACTGAGGCGACGGTCAAGGCCGCCCGCATTTCGGGCATGGATGCCTATAACGCTTTGTGTGCTGAGGCTGAAAACGACTTTGAAGGTTTCTGGGCCAAGCGTGCCCGCGAAACCCTGACATGGCACAAACCCTTCACCAAAACCCTCGACGAATCCAACGCACCGTTCTACAAGTGGTTTGATGATGGTGAACTGAATGCTTCGTACAACTGCCTGGATCGCCACATGGGCACCCCGGTGGAAAACAAAACCGCCATCATTTTTGAAGCCGACGGCGGCGAAGTGACCAAGGTAACCTACAAAGAACTGCTGGCCAAGGTGTCGCAGTTTGCCAATGCGCTCAAGGCCAAAGGCGTGAAAAAGGGCGACCGCGTCGTCATTTACATGCCCATGACCATTGAAGGCGTGGTGGCCATGCAGGCTTGCGCCCGTATCGGCGCCACCCACAGCGTGGTGTTCGGTGGTTTCTCGGCCAAAGCCCTGCAAGAGCGTATTCAAAACGCCAGTGCTGTGGCCGTAATCACCGCCAACTACCAGTTGCGCGGCGGCAAAGAGCTGCCACTCAAGTCCATCGTGGACGAAGGCATTGCCATGGGTGGCTGCGAGTGCGTGCAAAACGTGATCGTGTTCCAGCGCACCGCCACTGCGGTGAACATGGTTGAAGGGCGCGACAGCTTCATGCATGAAGTGATGGCTGCTGAGT
>JAUXXN010000291.1 GCA_030684755.1 Hydrogenophaga sp. | reverse complement strand
TTCCACCACCTTGATGCGCGCACCGTGCAGGGCGGCGATTTTTTCCAGGTCGGGGCGGTGGCGCTGCGCAATGGCGTGGCTCTTTTCGCTGCGGTGCGCCGCGTCGGTCAGGTTGATTTGCAGGTCGCCACTTTCCACATCGGCGCGCAGGTAGTACTGGCGCACCAAACCGTTGAAGGTGATGGGGCTGGCGGTGCCCGCGTAGCCCTGCACGTTCACCACCTCGGGCTGCTGCGCGAGCCAGGCGGTCATGTCTTGCAGCGCGGCAGCGGTGTTTTCCAGCGGCGTGCCAGCGGGCATGTCGAGCACCACCTGGTATTCGCTCTTGTTGTCAAAAGGCAGCATTTTCAGCACCACCCACTGCACCACCGCCAAACCAACCGACAGCAGCAGCGCCACCAAAATGCCCGCCAGCAACAGCCAGCGTTTGCGCGCGCTTTGCAAAAACGGTGTCAGCACGCGGGTGAAGGTGTTTTGCAAAGCGTTGGTGAGCTTGCTCGGGCCGTGTGCGGCGTGGCCGGGGCCGGTCTTCGTCAGTTTCAGTGCCAGCCAGGGCGTGATGGTGAAGGCAATGGCCAGCGAGATCGCCATACCCATGCTGGCGTTGATGGGGATCGGGCTCATGTACGGACCCATCAGGCCACTGACAAAGGCCATGGGCAGCAACGCTGCAATGACGGTGAAGGTGGCCAAAATGGTGGGGCCGCCCACCTCGTCCACCGCACGCGGAATGATGATTGACAGCGCCTCGTCGGGCGTGAGTTGGCGGTGCCGGTGGATGTTTTCCACCACCACAATCGCGTCGTCCACCAAGATACCGATAGAAAAGATGAGCGCGAACAGCGACACGCGGTTGAGCGTGAAGCCCCAGGCCCAGCTGGCAAACAGCGTGGCCGTGAGCGTGAGGATGACCGCCGCGCCAACGATGACCGCCTCGCGCCGACCCAGCGCCAGCCCGACCAAAATGATCACGCTGCCGGTGGCAAAAATCAGTTTTGTGATCAGCTGGTTGGCCTTGTCGGCAGCGGTTTGGCCGTAGTCGCGGGTGATGCTGACTTGCACATCGTCCGGTATCACCGTGTTCTTCAGGTTGTCCAGCCGCTGCACCGCGCCGCGTGCCACGTCCACCGCGTTTTCACCGGGCTTCTT